>JBFGLX010000382.1:0-3135 GCA_041575955.1 Thermoanaerobaculia bacterium | reverse complement strand
GCCTGGACTGGGGCTACGTCGACCAGCCGCCGCTCTCGATCTGGCTGCTGGCGGCGACGCGCGCCCTCTTCGGCGAGTCGGTGCACGCGATCCGGCTGCTGTCCGAGCTGGCCGGGGCGGCGCTGGTGGTGATCGCGGCGCTGATCGCCCGCGAGATGCGGGGCGGCACGCTCGCCCAGGTCATCGCGGCGCTGGCGGCGGCGGTGGCGCCCGGCGCGGTCATCCTGTCGGGCTTCTTCTCGATGAACGCCTTCGACCTTGTGGTCTGGGCGCTCCTCGCCTGGATCCTGGTGCGGATCGCCGTTCGCGACGAGCCGCGGCTCTGGCTCTGGTTCGGGCTGGTGGCGGGCCTGGGCCTGCTCAACAAGGTGAGCGTCCTGTTTCTCGGCGCTGGGGTCGCGGCGGCGATCGTGCTCACGCCGCTGCGGCGGCACCTGGCCCGCTGGCAGCTCTGGGCCGGCGCCGGCGTCGCCGCCCTGTTCCTCGTGCCCTATGCCCTGTGGAACGCCGCCCACGACTGGCCGACCCTCGAGTTCATGGCCAACGCCAAGCGCTACAAGATCGCGCCGATGTCGCCGCTCGACTTCTTCGGCGAGCAGGTGCTCGCCAACAGCCCGCCCCTGGCGCCGCTCTGGCTCGGCGGCCTGGCCTGGCTCTTCCTGCCCCGCGGCGGCGCCAGGTACCGCGCGGTCGGCTGGACCTTCGTGGCGGTCTTCGCCCTGCTGGTCGCGCTGAAGGTCAAGCCCTACTACCTCTTCCCCGCCTTCGCCATGCTGTTCGCCGCCGGTGGCTGCGCGGTCGAGCAGCTCGTGGCGCTCATCGGACGGCCCGGGCTCAGGAAGGCCGCGACCGCCGCGGCCCTCGTCTGGGTGATCGCGGCGGGCATCCTGACCATCCCGCTCGCCATCCCGGTGCTCGCCCCGGCCGACTTCCTCGCCTACCAGGCCAAGCTGGGCATGGGTCCCAAGCACTACGAGACCAACCCGGTCGGCGCCATGCCGCAGTACTTCTCGGATCGCTTCGGCTGGGAGAACATGGCCCGGATCGTCGCCACGGTCTACGACTCCCTGCCCGCCGAGGAGCGGGCGACGGCGGTCATCGGCGCCGGCAACTACGGCGAGGCCGGCGCGATCAACTACTACGGGCCGGCCCTCGGCCTGCCGCGCGCCTACAGCACGCACAACAACCACTACCTCTGGGGCCCGCCGCCGTTCGAGCCGGCGGTGGTCATCCAGATCGGCGGCGAGCTCGAGGAGCTGACCGCGGTCTTCGACCGGGTGGAGGTCGCCGCCACGGTGACCTCCACCTACGGCATGCCCTACGAGAGCAACCTGCCGATCTTCGTCCTGCGCGGCCTGAAGCTGCCGGTCGAGCAGATCTGGAAGGCCGACAAGAAGTTCGTCTAAAGGATCTCCCCCCTCACCCTCCCCGCCGGCCGGTACCCGAATCCCTCTCCGCCCCCACCCGGCACACGCCGCGTCGCCCGGGGCGGGAGTGGCGCCAGGTCCGTGGGTTGGGGGTGGGCAGGTCCCCCAGACGGGGCCTAAAGCGCAGCGCCCACCTGCTACCCCCTTGACTTCCTTGCGTTGGCCGAGTTTGGGGCGTAGACTTTTTTATCGTAACCACGGGAGGGGTCGGGCAGGGTGAAAGCCGCATCGCCGGAAGAGGCCGCGAGCCTCTGGAGCGACGAGACGAAGCTGTTCCGGATCGCCGGCGCGAGCGCCGACGATGCCGGGCGCGCCTGGTTCAGGGGCCTGGTCCGGCACGTCGCCACGACGCTCGGCGTCGACTACGCGTTCGTCGCCGAGCTCGCCACCTCCGGCGACCGGGCGCGCTCGGTCGCGCTGTGGGGCCGCGACCGCTGGCTCGACGACATCGAATACGACCTCGCCGGCACCCCCTGCCAGGAGGTGCTCCAGGGGCAGCGCTGCCACCATGTCGACGGCCTGTGCGAGCGCTTCCCCACCGACCGGCTGCTGGCCGAGCTCGGCGCCCGCAGCTTCGTCGGCGTGCCGCTGGTCGGCGGCGGCGGCAAGATCCTCGGCCACCTGGCGGCGCTCCACACCAAGCCGCTGCTCGAAGACTCGCCCGGCCTCAAGGTGCTCGACGCGTTCGCCGACCGGGCGCGCGCCGAGCTCGAGCGGCTGCTGGCCGAGGAGTCGCTGAGAAAGAGCCTGGCCGAGCTCGAGCTGGAGGTCGCGCGCCAGGGCGAGGACCTGGCGGCCGCCCACCACGAGCTCGAGGCGCTGCTGGGCATCAACGAGGCGGTCTCCAAGCACCTGAATCGAGAGGCGCTCTTCGACGAGATCGCCCGCGTCCTCGGCAGCGTGCTGCCGGCCGAGCTGCTGGTGATCTTCGTCGAGGGCGCCGAGTCGGCGGTCATCTACGAGACGCGCAAGGAGTCCGGCTCGTCGCGGCTGGTGAGCGGCGAGCGGGTGCCGCGCCACGATTCGGTGGTCGGCTGGGTGCTCGACCACGGCGAAGTAGTGATTCCCGATCTCGGCGAGGTACGCCGCCGCTTCCCCACCACCTGGGCGAAGCTCGAGCAGGAGGGGATGAAGGCCGTCTGCGCGCTGCCGCTCATCACCCAGGGGCACTGCCTGGGCGCGGTCGGCCTCATGGCGAGCGCTCCCGACGCCTATCGCGACGTCGCCCCCGGCTTTCTGGAGAAGATCGGCACCGGGCTCGCGATCGCGCTCGACAACAGCTTGAACTACGAGAAGCTGTCGTGCCAGGGACGCGAGCTCGAAGCCCTGCTGGCGGTGAACGTGGCGATCCGCCGGCGCCTGACCCGGGACGAGCTGTTCGACACCCTGGCCGAGTGTCTGAGGGATCTCCTGCCCAGCGACCGCATGGGCATCGAGCTGCCGGTCACCGACGCGCTGCTCGAGACCCACATCCTCCATCCGCGCAGCCCCCACGGTTTCCCGGATCGGGTCCAGCAGCTGCCCTCGGCCGGCACCGCCTGTCGCTGGGCGCAGCAGAATCGCCAATGGCGGGTGGCGGCGTCGCGGGGCGAGCTGGCGGAGGCGTTCCCGGTCACCCACGCCGTCATGGCGCGCGAGGGCATGGAGTCCCTGTGCGCGATTCCCCTGATCTCGGCCGACCAGAGCCTCGGCGTGCTGTTCTTCATGG
>JBFGLX010000381.1:0-3137 GCA_041575955.1 Thermoanaerobaculia bacterium | reverse complement strand
TCGAACTCGTCGCTGCCGGCGATCTCCTCGAGGCTCCGCCAGAGCTCGCGGCCGCGCCGCTCGCCGAGCTGGCGGCGAACCTCAGCCAGCTCCAGGCGCCGCTTGCCGCCGCTGCTCGGGTGCCCGCTCATCGATGGCACGTCGAACAGGTGACCTTGCTGTTGATGTCGTGCTCGGCGACCAGGCGGGCGCCCTGGCCGGCGTCTTCCGGCTGCCAACCCATGGTGTAGATCTCGGAGAGCGGCCGCACCTGCTGTGCCGGGTTGCGGTGGCACTCCAGGCACCACTCCATCTGCAGCGACCGGGTTTTCATGATCAGCGGCATCTTGTCCACCCGACCGTGGCAGCTTTCGCAGCCGACGCCCTTGGAGACGTGGATGGAGTGATCGAAGTAGACGTAGTCGGGCAGGTCGTGGACCTTGGTCCAGGCGATCGGCTGGCGCGTGCGGTAGCTGTCGCGCACCGCCGCCAGCATCGGGCTCTGGTTCCAGATGAGCTTGTGGCAGTTCATGCAGGTCGCGGTCGGCGGAATGCCGGCGAACGCCGACTCCTCGACGCTCGTGTGGCAGTAGAGACAGCTGATGCCGAGCGCCGCGGTGTGGTGGTCGTGACTGAAGGGAATCGGCTGGGCCAGCACCACCCCCTCGCCGGTGTTGTAGGAGGAGCGGTCGAGCATCGCGAACAGGCCGATCGCTCCCGCGGCGATGAAGACGCCGCCGAAGATCGAGACCTTCGAGAGCGTGTTGGTGCTGCGATGGAAGATCTGCGCCATGGGCCGTCCCCGAACCGTCGCCGATCCGGAGAACATACCGAAGTGACTTTGGCGGCGCAAGGCGCGCCGAAGAGTGGGACGGACCAGCGGGGCTTTCGCCCGCGCTGCCCTCCTCCCCGCGCTGCCGTCCGCCCCACTCGAACCGGTGTCTGACTTTCGGCGGGGCCACTCGCGGCCAGAGCCGCCTCGATCAGGGAGTTCGCCGCCCGCGCTCGACCGGTTGCGACGAAATTCAGCGGGCGTCGAGGGGTCCGGCGGCATCCGAACGCGCGACCCGGCTGGCGAGCGCCTCGAACGCGGGCTCGTCTCGCAGGCCGTCCAGCTCCGGCGCCGACGGCAGCCAGACGGCGTACCAGGAGCGCTGGTCCACCGCCTCGGCCAGCAGCTCGAGCGCCCGCTGCCGCTCGCCCAGCCCGAGCGCGATCATGGCGCGCTGGAAGGGAGAGACGTAGATGCTCTGCGCGAGCGCCTCCAGGTCGGCCTCGACCGCCCGCGCCTCCTCGATCTGCCCCATGAGCCCCAGCGCCCTGCCGAGATCCATGAGGGTCTCCGCGCTGATAAGCTCGCCAGCCGCCGATGGACGAAGAGCGCCAGGAGAGCCCTCCCGAGCCCGCCCCCCGCAACCTCGAGCAGGAGGTCGAGGGCGGTCTGCTGCGCGGCCTGGTGGGTTTGTTCATCGTGCCGCTCCTGGTGGTGGTCCTGTGCGTGGCGGTGTTCGTCGGCTTCGGCTGGGTCGCGTACGAGCGGCAGACCATCAGCGGCTACCTGAACGACCTGCGCTCGGGCTGGCGCTCCACCCGCGCGCAGGCCGCCTACGAGCTGTCCAAGGTTCTGGTCGCCGACCCCGAGGCGCTCAACAACGAGCCGGGAGCGAGGGAGGAGCTGCTGCGAATCTTCGGCGAGGTCGAGGAGCCCGAGATCCGCCGCTACCTGATCCTCGTGCTGGGCTACACGCGCGATCCGGCGGCGCTGCCGGTGTTGACCGCGGCGCTGGACGGCGCCGACAGCCAGACGCGCATCTACCTGCTCTGGGCGCTGGGCACGGTCGGCGATCCGGGCGCGATCCCGGCGCTTCTGGACGGGCTGACCGACGCCGATCCGGGCATCCGCAAGACCGCGGCGTTCGCCGTCGGCGAGCTCGGCGACCCGGGCCAGGTCGGGCGGCTGCTGCCGCTGCTCGACGACCCGCAGGCCGACGTGCGCTGGAACGCGGCCCTGGCGGTGAGCCGGCTGGGCAGCGACGCCGGCGTGCCGGTGCTCGAGCAGATGCTCGACCGGCGGCTCACCTCGGCGGTGCCCGGGATCACCTCCGAGCAGCAGCAGGAGACGATGATCGGCGCGATTCGGGCGCTGGCCGCGGTGCGCGGCGAAGCGGCGCTGCCGACGCTCGAGAGCCTGGCCGAGAGCGACCCGAGCCTCAAGGTGCGCCAGGCGGCGATCGAGGCGCGGGCGGCGCTCGGCGGCTAGGGTCGCCCACCCGGTTCCCGATCCCTCTCTCGCCCGGCACCCGCTCCGGCGAAGACTCGACTCATTCATCACGATGTCGAGCTATGGGAGATACCTAGACAATCGCGGGCGCCGCTCCGTACCCTGAGTCGGGGTGTGGACCAAGAGACCGGCGCGCGCACGCCGGCCCCGAGGCGGGATCGGGGCCTGGGCCGTCCTGGCGCTGGCCGCGGCCCTTGCGGCGGCGGCCGAACCGGGACCCGATCCCGGCGCCGCGCCCGAGGCGCGGGCGCGCGCGTTCGTCAAGTCGTACGGCTACCTGCGCTTCTATCACCCGAGCGACGAGGGCGCGACCCTCGACTGGGACCGATTCGCGGCCTACGGCGCCGGCCGCGTGCTCGAGGAGAGCCCGGGCGAGCTGGCCGACCGGCTCGACGCGCTCTTCCGGCCGATCGCCCCCACCGCCGAGTTCGTCCGAGAGCCGGAGGGGCGAGGGAATCTCGATCCCGAGGAGCTGCGCGCGCTGATCGAGGCGCGAACCGGCCAGACCACGAGCAGCGACGACGTCGTCGCCTGGCAGCACGGCGGCGTCGGTCTCGGGGGCGGGTCGATGTACGCGAGCGCCCGCACCGGGCGCGAGAACCGGATCGCGCTGGCGAGCGGGTTCTCGACCGCCACCCAGTCGATCGATCCGGCGCCGCTGCGCGGCCGGCGGGTGCGGTTGACCTTCCTGGCACGCGCCCAGGGGCCGGACTCGCAGGCGCAGGGTTGGCTGCGGGTCGACCTCGAGAACGGCACCGGCTTCTTCGACAACATGAGCGACCGGCCGATCACCGACGGCGAGTGGGGGAGCTACGCGATCGAGGGCGAGGTCGCCGAGAACGCCAAGGCGGTCTTCTTCGGCTTCATGCTGACCGCC
>JBFGLX010000380.1:0-3175 GCA_041575955.1 Thermoanaerobaculia bacterium | reverse complement strand
TTGAGGGCGTCGCGCCAGGCGGCGATGTAGGGGTGGGCCTGGGGGCTCGGGTAGGACCAGCTCTCGCCGAGCGATCTCACCCGGCGCTCGAGCTCGTCGGTCAGCTCCGGGCGCTCGGTCCGGTTGTCGATGCCGTCCGCCCAGACCAGGATGATGCGCAGCCCGGGGAAGCGCTGCCAGATCTCGTCATCGACGAGCAGTCGAGTCACGCTCCGTCCGCCATCGAGTCCGGCACGTTGCCGACACCGCCTTCGAACGCCATCAACCGTTCGCGCAGCTCGGCGGGCAGCGGCGCCTTGCGGCCCGCGCGGTAGTCGAACGTGACGATCAGCCCGGTTCCCTGCGCGGCGGCCTCGCCGCTGCGCCGGCCGACCACCAGGTACTCCATGACGAACCGGTCGTCGCCGATGCGCGGCACCCGCGCGCCGACGGCGACCGTGTCGGGATAGGTCAGCGGAATCCGAAAGCGGCAGTCGGTCGAGGCCAGAATCGGTCCGACGCCGGTGCGCGCCATCGAGTCGAGCAGCCCGACCTCTTCGAAGTAGGCGATCCGGGCGCTCTCGAACCAGCGGAAGTAGACCGTGTTGTTGACGTGCTCGAAAGCGTCCATGTCGCCCCATTGGAGCGGCAGCTCGACGATCCGCGGGTAGCTCTCGAGCAGCTCGGTCACGCGCCGCATGCTAACCCAGGCGCCCGCAAGAGACCGACCGGCGCGTGCTATGGTGCCGCCGGTGCGGGCCTTCCGTCTGTCCGATCTCACCTGGACCGAAGTCGACTCGCTGGACCCCGATCGGGTGATCGCGATCCTCCCCACCGGGGCGGTCGAGGCGCACGGACCGCACCTGCCGCTCTCGACCGACGGCATCATCGCCGATGCCATGGCCGCGGCCACGGCGGCCCGGCTGCACGCCGCCGGCTGGATGCCGCTGGTGCTGCCGACGGTCCACTACTCGGCGGCGCCGTTCGCCGCCGGCTTCGCGGGCACGATCTCGGTCGGCGCCGGCACGGTCACCGGCCTGATCGTCGACATCGGCGCGGCCCTGCCCGGCTGCCGCTGCCTGGCGATCGCCAACGCCCACCTCGACCCGGCGCATCTCGGTTCGCTGCACGCGGCCGCCGAGGAGCTCGAGCGGCGCGGGGTCGCGGTCGCCTTTCCCGACCTGACCCGCAAGCCCTGGGCGTCGCGGCTCACCGACGAGTTCAAGAGCGGCGCCTGCCATGCCGGACGCTTCGAAGGCTCGATCGTGATGGCGGCGCGGCCGGACCTGGTCCGCGACGCCGTCCGCTCCCGCCTGGCGCCGAATCCGGCGTCGCTCTCGCGGGCGATTCGCGAGGGCCGGCGCTCGTTCGAAGAGGCGGGAGGGCCGCAGGCGTACTTCGGCTATCCCGCCGACGCGACATCCGAGGAAGGACGTGCGACGATTGAGATCCTGGGCAGGATCCTGGAGGAGGCGATAGACGCCCGCCTCGGCGGGCGAACGGAGGGAGAATGAGCGATCGCACGACGAAGAGACTGGCGGGCCGCGGCGCCGTCGTCACCGGCGGTGGCCGCGGCATCGGCGCCGCGGTGGCCAGCGCGCTGGCCGAGGAGGGCGCGCGGGTGGTGGTGAGCGCGCGCAGCACCGGTCAGATCGAGGCGGTGGCCGCCGAGCTGCGCGATCGGGGAGCCGACGCCTGGGCGGTGACCTGCGACGTCAGCGACCCGGAGGCGGTGCGGGCGCTGGCTGCGGCCGCGGCCGAGAAGCTCGGTGGCGTCGACATCCTGGTCAACAACGCCGGCATCGCCCGCTCGGCGCCGCTCAAGTCGCTCAGCCTCGAGGAGTGGAACACGATCCAGGCGGTCAACGCCACCGGCACCTTCCTGTGCACTCAAGCGTTTCTCGGACCGATGGTCGAGCGCGGCTGGGGGCGGGTGGTCAACATCGCCTCGATCGCCGGCAAGATGGGAGCCGCCTACATCGCGGCCTACGCGGCCTCCAAGCACGCGGTGATCGGCTTCACCCGCTCGGTGGCCGCCGAGGTCGCCACGACCGGCGTGACGGTCAACGCCGTCTGTCCGGGCTACGTCGACACGCCGATGACCGAGGGCTCGGTGGCCAACATCGCGGCCAAGACCGGCCACGACGCCGATCGGGTGATGCAGAACCTGCGCGCGATGTCGCCGCAGAACCGATTGATGGAGCCCGAGGAGGTCGCCTACCTGGTGCTCACCCTGTGCGACGAGCGAGCCCGCGGCGTCACCGGCCAGTCGCTGGTCCTCGACGGCGGAGGGGTGCAGGCGTGAGCGAGCTCCTGCCGATCAACCCGATCGAGCTCGGGGCGCCGCGCGGCTACTCCAACGGCATGCTGGCGCCGGCCGGCGGCCGGCTGCTCTTCGTGGCCGGCCAGATCGGCTGGAACGAAGAGCAGGAGCTGGTCGGCCCCGACTTTACCCGGCAGTTCCGGCAGGCGCTGCGCAACGTGGCGGCGGTGGTCAAGACGGCGGGCGGCGAGCCGCGCAACGTCGCCCGGCTGACGATCTACGTGGCGAACAAGCAGCTCTATCTCGACCGGCTCGAGGCGGTCGGCAAGGCCTACCGCGGGGTGATGGGCAAGCACTACCCGGCGATGGCCCTGGTCGAGGTGAAGTCGCTGCTCGAGCCCGCCGCCCTGGTCGAGATCGAGGCGATCGCGGTGCTGCCTAGCTGAGGAGAGGGTGATGGCGATCGAAACGAAGTCATTCCTCTACGAGCACGACGGCGAGAGCGGAGTCGCCGCGATCACGCTCAACCGCCCCGAGCGGCTCAACGCCCTCACCTTCGAGGTCTACGAGGAGCTGTGCGACACGTTCCAGGCGCTCGACACCGAGCCGGGAGTGCGATCGATCCTGCTCACCGGCGCCGGCCGGGCCTTCTGCTCGGGCGGCGACGTCGAGCAGATCATCGGCGCCCTGTTCGAGCGCGACTACCGCGGGCTGCTCGACTTCACCCGCACGACCGGCGACCTGATCCTGGCGATGCTGCGCTGCCGGCGGCCGATCGTCGGCGCTCTCAACGGCACCGTGGCGGGGGCGGGTGCGGTCATCGCCGCCGCCTGCGACATCCGGATCGCCTCGGAGCGGGCGAAGATCGCCTACCTGTTCACCAAGGTCGGCCTCTCGGGGGCCGACATGGGCGCCTCCTGGCTGCTGCCGCGG
>JBFGLX010000379.1:0-3185 GCA_041575955.1 Thermoanaerobaculia bacterium | reverse complement strand
CCGGATCACCCCTCTCACCCTCGATCCCTCTCTCTCCCTCGAGGGGAGAGAGGGACGCCGTTCGACCGGATCACCCCTCTCACCCTCGATCCCTCTCTCACCCTCCAGGGGAGAGAGGGACGCCACCGCCCGGCACTTGCGCTGTCGAGATCAGTGCTGGTAGCTGCCTGCTAGGAGTTATCGCCCTCGGCGCCGTAGCTGTAGCCGGTTCGGACGCGGACGCGGAACTCGGGGTTGGACAGCTTGACTTTGACCCGCTGGAAGCCCGACTCGCCCGCCGGATGCTCGCTTCGGTAGGCGATCATGTAGTAGCCGCTGGTGCTCTCGGCGATCCGCGCCAGCGGCCCGCCGAAGCGGACGAAGTTGTAGAAGAAGTCGCCACCGGTGGCGATCGCCAGGTGGTTGAGCGAGTGCCGCGAAGTGTGCTCGATCTCGGACGGCACCAGGTCGAGGGTGTAGACGGCGACGTTGGCGTCGTTGAGCGCCTCGATGGTGGGGAAGATCCGGTGGTACTCGGTGCTCCGCATCGGGTCGAGGCCGACGCCCAGGAAGACCAGGTTCTTGCGCCCGGGCACGGTCGCCGCCGCCTCGGCCAGCAGCTGCAGCCCGGCGTAGATGTGGCGCGACTGCTTGCGCAGCGCCTTGCCCGACGGCAGGGCCTTGCGCAGCGGTCCGAGCTCGGATTCGGGCGGCTTGCGCGACGGCCACTGCTGCTCCGGATCCGAGCCGCGCACCGCCTGGTCGATGGCGCTCGCCAGCGCCTGCCGGTCACGGGTGAAGTCCTGGTGTACTTTCAGCTTGTAGCCGTAGGAGACCACCGCCACGACGTCGGCCGGCGGCAGCTCGGTCGAGAGCCAGTCGCGGAGCTCGCGCGCGGCGCGCTGCTGCCGGAGGCGCAGGCTGTGGATGCCGCCGCCGCTCGACCGAACCTCCTGGACGAACAAGATGAAATAGCGGTCCTCGGGGATGTCGCTCAGATCGAAGCCCGGCAGCTCGAGCGGCGCCGAAGCCACCCGCTCCTGGCTGCTGTAGAAGGTGACCCCCGCGACCTCCACCGGCTGGCCGTTCTCCTCGACCGAGAAATCGTCCTTGCCCAGGCCGAGGATCACGCGCCCCTGCTTGTCGGTCACCAGGGCGTCGAGCAGCACCTCGGAGACGACGATCTCCTCTTCGAAGCGCTCCGGGCCCGGCTCCTGGGAAATGGCCGGGCGTGCCCCCCAGAGGACGGCGAGCACCGCCAGTAGAAGAGATGCGGCGGTTCTGGTTGAATCTTTGTCGATGATTCTGGTCATGGCTCAGCTCCTTCGATCACTCACTCCAACCGGATACAGAGCAACCAGCATGCCAGATACACATTGGCTCGGTCCGCACTTCGAGGGGCCTGGGCGGGGGGTTGGGGGTGGGCAGGTCCCCCAGACGGGGCCTAAAGCGCAGCGCCCCCATCCAGCCACCTCAAGCGGAGACTTGCCAGGCCTTGTCGCCTGGCAAGGCTCTCGCGCCATCCGGTCTCAGAAGGGGCGCGAGCCAGCCCCGGACGGGGGGCCTGCCCACCCCCAACCCCCGGCCCAGGCCCCACCCCTGCCGCCTCCGCTCCGCGTCGTATGATTCTGGATTCCCGGCCCTGACCGCCCCGACAACCACCCAAGGAGGCCTTCATGACCCCGCGCCGCCGCCTCGCCCTCGCCCTGGCCCTCGGACTGGCACCCTCCCTCGCCGCCGCCGGCGCCTCGTCCGACGCCGGCGTCTTCCGCCCGCTCGACGTCTTCGAGCTGGAGTGGGCCTCCGACCCGCGGATCTCGCCCGACGGCGAGCGGATCGTCTACGTGCGCAACTTCATGGACGTCATGACCGACCAGCGGCGCTCGAATCTCTGGATGGTCGACTTCGACGGCGGCCGGCACCGGCCGCTCACCACCGGCAACAACAGCAACGCCTCGCCGCGCTGGTCGCCCACCGGCGACCGGTTGCTGTTCGTCTCCACCGAGGACGGCTCGGCCCAGCTCCACATGCGCTGGATGGACAGCGGCGCGACCGCGAAGATCACCAACCTGACCAGCTCCCCGGGGGGCGTGGCCTGGTCGCCGGACGGCCGCCGGATCGCGCTCTCGATGCACGTCCCCGACCGGCCCGAGCCGATGGCCGAGATGCCGCCCAAACCCGAAGGCGCCGAGTGGGCGGAGCCGCCACGGGTGATCGAGAAGCTAATCTACCGCGCCGACGGCGCCGGCTTCCTCGAGCCCGGCTACTCGCATCTGTTCGTCGTCCCGGCCGAGGGCGGCTCGCCCCGGCAGCTCACCAGCGGCAGCTTCGACCACGACGGGACCCCCTCCTGGACGCCCGACGGCAGGCAGCTGATCCTCTCGGCCAATCGTCACGACGACTGGGAGTACGAGCCGCTCGATTCCGAGATCTACGAGCTCTCGGTCGCCGACGGCGCGATCCGCGCCCTGACCGACCGGCGCGGTCCCGACGACGACCCGGTGGTCTCACCCGACGGTACGAAGATCGCCTATCTCGGCTTCGACGACCGCCGCCAGGGGTACCAGGTGACGCGGCTCTACGTCATGAACCGGGACGGCTCCGGCTCACGGCTGGTCACCGGCGGTCTCGACCGCGACGTCCAGGGCCCCGAGTGGGCCGCCGACGGCAAGGGCCTCTTCTTCCAGTACGACAGCGAGGGCAACGGCAAGGTCGCCTACGTGTCGCTCGACGGCAAGGTCGAGACGCTGGCGAGCGACGTCGGCGACTCGCTGGGGCGTCCCTACTCCGGGGGCTCGTTCAGCGTCGCTCGGGACGGTAGGTTCGTCTTCACCACCTCGCCGCCCGAGCGTCCCGCCGACCTCGCGGCCGGCAAGCGCGCCGGCGACGACGCCAGGCGGATCACCGACCTCAACGGCGATCTCTTCGACCACAAGGAGCTGGCCCGGGTCGAGGAGATCTGGTGGGAATCGTCCTACGACAATCGCCGGATTCAGGGCTGGATCGCCACCCCTCCCGGCTTCGATCCCGCCAAGAAGTACCCGCTGATTCTCGAGATCCACGGCGGCCCGTTCGCCGACTACGGCGCCCGCTTCTCGTCCGAGGTGCAGCTCTACGCCGCCGCCGGCTACGTCGTCCTCTACGCCAACCCGCGCGGCTCCACCAGCTACGGCGAGGAGTTCGGCAACCTGATCCATCACAACTAT
>JBFGLX010000378.1:0-3186 GCA_041575955.1 Thermoanaerobaculia bacterium | reverse complement strand
CGCCCGCCCCTCCTCGGAGTCGTCCGCGTAGTACGCATACGTCGTCTGCATGCGGGTGAGCACGTCGCGAATCTCGTGCGCGCGGGCCGTCTGCTCCGGACCGACGATCCGGAACATCTCGAACGACGGCGCCTGCGATGCGGACCAGTCGGCCAGGAAATCGCTCACGGCCGGAATGAGACCGAGCTCGGGCGACCAGGGCTTGACGATGTGATAGTCGATTTGGCCGCGGGTCATCGCCGTCACGATCGGGTTGTCGGCCGTGTAGTCGCGCTCGATGAGGAGGATCCGCTTCGCCGACGGATGGAGCGCCAGCGCCTTGGCCAGGAGCTCGATGCCGGCCATCGTAGCCATGTGGTGGTCGGCGATGAGCAGCGCCACCGGCTCGGCGTCGGCCGCGAGCGCCCGGAGCTCGGTCAGGGCCGCCGCCGGAGAGCTGGCGGAGTGGATCCTGCAGTCGTTCGCGAAGCGGTGTGCGAGGTCCCGTGCGAGCTTCTCGAGAACCACCGGGTCGTCGGCCACGAGATACAGGATGGGTTTCTTCATCGTGTCTTGGGCCACCGTACCTGCCCGCTATTTTACTGCCGCGCTCGGGGCGCTCGTCCTCGGCCGAGCTTGGCGCCGTTGGCGACCGGCTTGTCCGGGATCGCCAGGACGACCTCGCCTGCTCGAAAGCACGCCAGCTGATCTCTCTCATCGTCGTCGGCGGTTCGCTGCCGTCGCAACGAGTCTAGGAAGTTCGTCGTCCGTCTAGCCAGGCCCGCCGGCGAGCGCCAGCCGGAAGGCGGCCATCTCCTCGCCGTTGCGCACCAGTAGGACGTCGCCCGCCAACACCGGCTGGTTCCAGGTCCTGCCCTCGATCGCCGGGACGCGCCCGAGCTCCGAGAAGCGGTCGGGGGTCGCCTCGACCAGCGCCAGCTCACCCTTTTCGGAGAGCACCAGCAGAACGTCCTGGTCGGGCAGCAGCAGCAGGGTGCCGTGGCCGTAGCGTCCGCCCTTCCACGCGCGCTCGCCGTCGGCGACGTCGACGCAGGCGAGGAGGCTGCCGTCGAAGCCGAAGGCGTGGTTCCGGTGCACCACGAGGCTGCTGAAGGATGGCTTCAGCCGCTCGGAGGCCCAGCGCTCTTCGACCGTCCAGCCGTCGGGCCCGTGGGCGACCGCGATGCGGCGCAGGCCCATCGGCATGGCGCCTTCGTTGATCATGCTGACCAGGAGGTCGCCGTCCGCGGTCACCGCCGGCTGCAGGATGCCGATTCCCTTCCAGGGGTGCTCCCAGAGGAGCGTGCCGTCGGCGGGCGCGAAGCCGGTCGCGCCGGCATTCCTCTGCAGCACGATCTGCGCGACGCCGTCGACCGTCGTCAACTGCGGCGAGCCGTAGGTGCCGCCGCTCGGCGCCCCGGACCAGCGCGGCTCGCCGGTCGCCGCGTCATAGGCGGCGAGGGCGGTGGTGTAGACGACGACGTCGTCGCCGAGCGCCAGCGGCGAGCTCACGAAGCCCCAGATCGGGGGCTTGGCGCCGGCGTCGGCTGCCGCGTCGCGCGACCAGACGACCCTGCCGGTCCGGGCGTCGAGCGCGTTCAGGATGCCGGTGGCGCCGAGCGCGTAGATCCGGCCGCCGGCGAGCGTCGGCGTCGCCCGCGGCCCGACCCCGACGTACGGATCGTCGAACCGGGCCTCGTCGCGGTGGATCCACACCGGCTCCCCCGTGGCCAGGTCGTAGGCGGCGACGACCTCGTCCTCGCCGCGCTGCTCCTGGGTGTAGAGCAGGCCGCCGCCGACCGCGAACGACGACGTGCCGGGACCGATCGGCCGGCGCCAGAGTTCCGTGGGCGGCGACTGCGACCAGTCGGTCTCGATCCGCACGGCCGGAAGGGCGGCGTCGCGGCCGGGGCCGCGAAACCCGGGCCAGTCGGCCCTGGCCGGCGCGGCCGCCGTCGCTACCGGTACCCCGGGCTCGTCGGCCGTCGAGAGGAGCCGCGCCTCCGGAGTCTGCGCCCAGCGCCACGAGAACTGCGCGACGCCGTCGCTGTTGAGACCGTCGTTTCGGACCAGGGTCCAGATCCCGCACGCGAGCAGGAGGGACGCGACCATCGTGACGCGCCGGGGAAGGCCGGCGAGCTTGCGGGCGCCCAGCGCCCACGCTGCCAGCGCGACCGCCAGAGTCGGGATGGCCCAGATGTAGAACTGGTAGCCGACGTTGCCCTCGGCCACCGACCGGTGGAGGAAGTAGGGGGTCACGACGATCCCGACGATCATCGCGACGAGGGCGCTCAGACGCTCGGCCCAGGGCGCCCGGCTGAAGAAGATCCACCAGACGAGCACCGCCAGGGCGCCCAGCCCCGCCCCCAGCACCGCATAGAGCTGGGTGTTCGCCACCAGCCGCGGCAGGACGAGCCAGGTCAGAAACAGCAGCACCCCGAGGACGGCGGCCGGCCACAGCCGGAGGGGCCTTCGCGGAGTAAGTCGATCGGTCTCGGTGCTGGGCATATCGGAGTCCCCCGTCGCGTGTCGCGGGCTTGCTGGAAAGCTGACGTTGGGCCCTACGGCTCCCGGGGCTCGCGTGTTTCGTCGCCGGGCGTCGAGCCCGACCGCCTCGGCGATCAAAGGGTTGACATCCGGCGCCGGATGGTCGTAATTTTTCCAGGTTCAACATCCGGAACCCCTTTTCGCAGAAGGAGGAAGTGATGCGGCTCAGCGTCTTTGTTGTGGTGGCAACGGCGTTGGCGCTCGGCGTCTCGCCGAGCTGGTCGACGGAACACACGGAGGCGGCGGAAGGTCCGTCGCTCTACGAGCGATTGGGCGGGGTGTATGCGATCGCGCTCGTGGTCGATGACTTCATCGATCGCGTGGTCGACAACGAAACGCTCAACGCCAATCCGAACGTCTACGCCCAGCGCAAGGTCGAGCGATTTCCGGGGCTCAAGTTCCAGGTCACCTCGATGGTCTGCGAGGTGACGGGTGGCCCGTGCAAATACACCGGCCAGTCGATGGCGGCCGCCCACGAGGGCATGAACATCACCGAGGCCGAGTGGCAGAGCATGGCGGCCGACTTCAAGGCCAGCCTCGACCACTTCGGCGTTCCCGAGGCCGAGCAGCAGGAGCTGTTCGCGATCGTCGAATCCACCAAGCCGGCCATCGTGGTCGCGGGCGCGGCCGAATGAAGCCGGCGCACTGGCTGGCGGCGGG
>JBFGLX010000377.1:0-3194 GCA_041575955.1 Thermoanaerobaculia bacterium | reverse complement strand
GTCGTCGTACTTGTCCGAGACCTCGGCGACCGCGGCGATGGTGCCGAGCAGGTTCTTGCGGTCGAGCGACCGGCCGAGCAGGGTGTGGGAGTAGAAGATGTCCTTGCCGACGACCGAGAACGCGCCGATCGGCAGCTGCTGGTTGAGCTGCAGCAGGCCGAGGGCGAGCTCCTCGGCCGGCTCCACCCCCTGCACGCAGTAGGCGGTCACCTCGACCAGAGTGTCCTCGGGGCCGTAGGGCTCGACCGACAGCTCCAGGATGGTGCTGCCGTAGCCGACGTAGTAGTGGCCGTTCGAAGGATCGTGGTGCGGAGCGTCGAAAAGCTCGTCCAGAAACACACCTACCTGGTCGTGAACCTGTTCGTGCTGCTCGTTCTCGAAGTGCATGTCGTCGTGGCCTCCCGAGGGCTCCACTCTAGCAGCCCCGGAGGAAGTCTGCAGGGTCGCGACCGATCACCCGCCGGCGCCGGGGCTGCGGCTACAATCCTCCGTCTATGGACTCGATCGTCGTCCGCGGCGCCCGCGAGCACAACCTCAAGAACATCACCCTGGAGATCCCCCGCAACCGCCTGGTGGTGATCACCGGGGTCTCGGGGTCGGGCAAGTCGTCGCTCGCGTTCGACACCCTCTACGCCGAAGGACAGCGGCGTTACGTCGAGTCGCTCTCGGCCTACGCCCGGCAGTTCCTCCAGCAGATGGAGAAGCCCGACGTCGACTCGATCGAGGGGCTGTCGCCGGCGATCTCGATCGAGCAGAAGTCGGTGTCGAAGAACCCGCGCTCGACGGTCGGGACGGTCACCGAGATCCACGACTACCTGCGCCTGCTCTTCTCTTCGATCGGCGTGCCGCACTGTCCGAGCTGCGGCAACGAGATCCGCCCGCAGACCGTGCAGCAGATGGTCGATCGGGTGATGGCGCTGCCGCCGAACACCCGCGTGGTGGTCTACGCGCCCTACGTGCGCGGCAAGAAAGGCGAGTATCGGAAGCAGCTCGAGCAGATCGTGAAGGCGGGGTTCGTGCGCGCCCGGATCGACGGCGAGACGGTCGAGCTCTCCGCCGAGCCGCCCAGGCTCGACAAGAAGAAGAAGCACACCATCGACGTGGTCGTCGACCGGCTAGTGATCAAGCCCGAGATCGAGCGTCGGCTGGCGGACTCGATCGAGACGGCGCTCAAGGTGGGTAGCGGGCTGGTGACGATCGCTCCCGGCGCCCTGCCCGAGGAGACGCTGTCGCAGAGCTACTCGTGCATCGAGTGCGGCACCGGCCTGGCCGAGGTGACGCCGCGGCTGTTCTCGTTCAACAGCCCCTACGGCGCCTGCTCGGCGTGCTCGGGGCTCGGCACCCTGATGGGGGTCGATCCCGACAAGGTGATCGCCGATCCGGAGCGCTCGATCAAGGCGGGCGCCATCGCGCCGTGGCCGGCGGGCTCGAAGTCCTGGCGCATGCGCATGATCACGACGCTGGCGCGCGAGCTCGGTTTCTCGCTCGACCAGCCCTGGCGCGAGCTGCCCGAGAGCGTGCGCGAGGTGATCCTGGGCGGCAGCGGCGACCGCGAGATGACCTTCGAGCTGGCCGGCAAGCGCTCGAGCTACAAGTGGCGCGGCAGCTACGAGGGCATCGTGCCGGTGCTCGAGCGGCGCTACCGCGACACCAGCTCGGCCGGCGTCCGCGCCGAGATCGAGAAGTACATGTCGGTGACCAGCTGTCCCGAGTGCGGTGGCCGGCGGCTGCGCGCCGAGGCGCTGGCGGTCAAGGTCGGCGGGCGGGCGATCGACGAGCTTTCGCGGCTGACCGTCTCGGAGCTGCGCAAGCGGCTCAAGCGGTTGCGCCTCGACCGGCGGCAGCGCGCCATCGCTGCCAAGGTGATCAAGGAGATCGTCGACCGGCTCGGCTTCCTCGACGACGTCGGGGTCGGCTACCTGTCGCTCGACCGCTCCTCGGCGACGCTGTCGGGCGGCGAGAGCCAGCGCATCCGGCTGGCGACGCAGATCGGCAGCAAGCTGATGGGCGTGCTCTACGTTCTCGACGAGCCGTCGATCGGTCTCCACCAGCGCGACAACGCCCGGCTGATCGGCACGCTGCGGGGGATGCGCGACCTGGGCAACTCGGTGCTGGTGGTCGAGCACGACGAGGAGACCATCCGTGCCGCCGACTGGGTAGTCGACCTCGGGCCCGGAGCCGGCATCCACGGCGGCGAGGTGGTGGCCCAGGGGGCTCCCGGCCGCCTGGCGAGGAGCCGCGCCTCGCTCACCGCCAGCTACCTGAGCGGCAAGGCGGCGATCGCAGTGCCGGAGCGGCGCGCTCCGAACGGCGACCGGCTGGTGGTCCGCGGCGCTCGCCACCACAACCTCAAGAACGTCGACATCGGCTTTCCGCTCGGCACGTTCATCGTCGTCACCGGCGTCTCCGGCTCGGGCAAGAGCAGCCTGGTCAACGACATCCTCTACCGGGCGCTGGCCCGTCACTTCTACCGCGCCGCCGACCGCTCGGGGGAGCACGACGGCATCGACGGCCTCGAGCATCTCGACAAGGTCATCGCCATCGACCAGAGCCCGATCGGACGCACGCCGCGGTCGAACCCGGCGACCTACACCCAGGTGTTCGGCCAGATCCGGAGCCTGATGGCGCGCACTCCGGAGGCCCGGGTACGCGGGTACAAGCCGGGGAGGTTCAGCTTCAACGTCAAGGGGGGGCGCTGCGAGGCGTGCAAAGGCGACGGCCAGATCAAGATCGAGATGCACTTCCTGCCCGACATCTACGTCACCTGCGAGGTGTGCGGCGGGGCGCGCTACGACCGCGAGACCCTGGCGGTGCGCTACCGCGGACTCAACATCGCCGAGATTCTCGACCTGTCGGTCGAGCAGGCGCGCGCGGAGTTCGAGAGCATCCCCTCGGTGGCGCGGATCCTGGGCACGCTCGACGAGGTCGGGCTCGGCTACATCCGCCTCGGCCAGCCGGCGACCACGCTCTCGGGCGGCGAGGCGCAGCGGGTCAAGCTGGCGCGCGAGCTCTGCAAGCGGTCGACCGGGCGCACCCTCTACATGCTCGACGAGCCGACCACCGGGCTGCACTTCGAGGACATCGGCAAGCTGCTCGGACTGCTGCAGCGCCTGGTGGAGAAGGGCAACACGGTGATCGTCATCGAGCACAACATGGAGGTCATCAAGACCGCCGACTGGATCATCGACCTGGGT
>JBFGLX010000376.1:0-3196 GCA_041575955.1 Thermoanaerobaculia bacterium | reverse complement strand
GCCCCACCGGCTGGCGCGCCTCTGTGCCGCGATCGGGGCGCGCTTGATCCACATCAGCACCGACTGCGTCTTCGACGGCCGCCGCGGCTCGTACCGTGAGACCGATCCGGCCGACGCGACCGATCTCTACGGCCGCAGCAAAGCGCTCGGCGAGACGGTAGCCGGCGAGGGCGCCGCCGTGACCCTGCGGACCTCGTTCGTCGGCCGCGAGCTGAAAGCGTCGACCCACGGCCTGGTGGAGTGGTTCCTGGCCCAGGACGGCGGCGCCGTCGACGGCTTCGCCCGCGTGATCTACTCCGGGCTGACCTCGCTCGAGCTCGCCGCCGTCATCCGGCGGGTGATCGAGCGGGGCGAGGCCCTGAGCGGGACCTACCACGTGGCCGGCGAGCCGATTAGCAAGTATGATCTGTTGATGCTGGTGCGCGAGGTCTACGGACTCGACGTCGAGGTCCGCCGGGCCGAAGAGCCGGTCTCCGACCGGAGCCTGGTGATGAGCGCCTTTCGCGAGGCCACCGGCTACTCGGCGCCGCCCTGGAGCGAGCTGATCCGGCGTATGCATGCGGACCCCACGCCTTACGGTGCTTGGCGGTCGGAAGGAGAGGACGAATCGTGATTCTCGAAGGCAAGTCGATCCTGGTGACCGGCGGCACCGGCTCGCTGGGCCGGGCGGTGGTGCGCCGGATCCTGACCGGGGAGCTCGGCCAACCGCAAAAAGTGATCGTCATGTCGCGCGACGAGGCCAAGCAGCATGCCATGCGCGTGGCCTACCTGAACCGGCAGGTGACCACCGACGAGGTGATCTACCACAACTTCGAAAAGGTGCTCGAGTTCCGCATCGGCGACGTGCGCGACTACGCCGACGTCTGCTCGGCGGTGCGCGACGTGCAGATCGTCGTCAACGCGGCGGCGCTCAAGCAGGTGCCCACCTGCGAGTACTTTCCCGTGCAGGCCGTGGCCACCAACTGCCTGGGGCCGCAGAACGTGGTGCGGGCGATCCGCGAGAACGGCTATCGGGTCGAGACGGTGATCGGCATCAGCACCGACAAGGCGTGCAAGCCGGTCAACGCGATGGGGATGACCAAGGCGCTCCAGGAGCGCATCCTGCTGGCCGCCAACATCCTGATCCCGTCGACCCGCTTCGTCTGCGTTCGCTACGGCAACGTGCTCTCGTCGCGCGGCTCGGTGATTCCCCTGTTCAAGCAGCAGATCCAGGCGGGGGGGCCGGTGACCCTGACCAGCCCGCAGATGACCCGCTTCCTGCTCAGCCTCGACGAGGCCGTCAACGTGGTCTTCCAGGCGCTGCGCGAGGCCAAGCGGGGCGAGATCTACGTGCCGATCGTGCGGGCGGC
This sequence comes from Thermoanaerobaculia bacterium, assembly GCA_041575955.1. Lineage (GTDB taxonomy): Bacteria > Acidobacteriota > Thermoanaerobaculia > Multivoradales > JAHEKO01 > JAHEKO01. The sequence goes on along the minus strand of JBFGLX010000376.1, from coordinate 1,847 downwards.
GCGGGTGATCGACATCGCCCAGGCGATGATCGGCAGCCGCGACATCGAGCTCAAGACCATCGGCGTGCGCCCGGGCGAAAAGCTCAACGAGGTGCTGGTCTCCGAGGAGGAGTGCCATCACGTGGTCCGCCGCGGCGACTACTACGTGATCCTGCCGCTGCTGCCCGAGCTCCAGACCGACACCGGAGAGACGCCGGGCCTGGCCAGCGAGTACAGCTCGGGCGACGACCTCCTCGATCTCGACGGCACCCGCGAGCTGCTCGCGCGCCACCGCCTGCTGCCGCGCGAGCGAGAGCAGAGCGAGAGCGAGAAGATCCTCCTCTGAAGCCGCCGTGAAGAGGCTCAAAGTCGCGACCATCGTCGGGACCCGTCCCGAGCTGATCAAGCTCTCGCGGGTGATCGCCGAGCTGGAGCGCGCGACCGACCACCTTCTTGTCCACACCGGCCAGAACTACGACTACGAGCTCAACCAGGTCTTCTTCGATCAGCTCGAGATCCGCAAGCCGCATCACTTTCTCGAGGCCGCGGCCGAGAGCGCCTGCGCGACGGTCGGCCGGGTGATCTCCCGGGCCGACCGGGTGCTGGCCGACGAGGCCCCCGAGGCGCTCTTGGTGCTCGGCGACACCAACAGCTGCCTGGCGGCCTATGCCGCCAAGCGCCGCCAGATCCCCGTCTTCCACATGGAGGCGGGCAACCGGGCCTTCGACGACCGGATCCCGGAGGAGATCAACCGCCGGATCATCGACCACATCAGCGACGTCAACCTGCCCTATACCGAGCACGCGCGGCGCTACCTGCTGGCCGAGGGGCTCGACCCCGACCGGGTCATCAAGACCGGCTCGCCGATCGGCGAGGTGCTCGGCCACTACATGCCCCGCATCGAGCGCTCGGAGATACTGAGCGACCTGGGGCTCGAGCCGGGCGGCTTCTTCGTCGTCAGCCTGCATCGGGAAGAGAACGTCGACGCGCCGGCGCGCCTGACCGGCATCCTCTCGGCCCTGGGCGAGGTTACCGAGAATCACGGCAAGCCGATCGTCTTCTCGACCCACCCGCGGACCCGCAAGCGGCTCGAGGCGCTGGCCGGCGCCGGCAGTCCGCACCCTGGCATCCGCTTCCTCGACGCGCTCGGCTTCCTCGACTACGTCAAGCTCCAGAAGGAGGCCTTCTGCGTCGTCAGCGACAGCGGCTCGCTCACCGAGGAGGCGTCGCTGCTCAACCTGCCGGCGGTGACCCTGCGCGACGCGCACGAGCGGCCCGAGGGGATGGACGAGGCGACGGTGGTGATGGCGAGCCCGAGCGGGCGGCGCCTGCTGCAGGCGATCGAGCTGGTCACCGGCCAGCACTCGAGGCAGGGGCGCGCGCTGCGGGTGGTCGACGACTACCGGGCGGACAACGTGTCGAAGAAGGTCGTCCGCATCATCCTGAGCTACGTCGACTACGTGAATTCCCGGGTCTGGCGCCGCGCGGACTGAGCCGCCCGACCGGGCCGCGCCGGACGCTCAGGTCGCCAGCCACGCGCACTCGTCGAGCCGCAGGTGGTCGGAGAGCGTGCGCGGATCGCTCGCCCACTCCCGCAGCAGCTCGAGCAGTCGCCCCCGGTGGGGGCGGTAGAGCTCCTCGAGCTCGGCGCGGACCGCCGGGTCCAGCTCCGGCGGCGGCTTGGCGAGCCCGGTCGCCTCGAGCAGGCGGTGGATCCGGCGCGAGACCCGCAGCGAGCCGGGGAGCCAGGTGGTGGCGCGCTCGGCGCGAACCTGAAGGCGGCTGCCCAGCGCCCGGAGCGGCCGGCGATGGAGGCCGCGGGGGAGGAAGCCATCGTCGACGCCGACGAAGCGAAGCACCGAGCGCAT
>JBFGLX010000375.1:0-3198 GCA_041575955.1 Thermoanaerobaculia bacterium | reverse complement strand
TCGCGGGGGGAGAGGGACACCCCCTCCCGGGACTCGTGACGATGAGAGCGGCCGCGCGCTCGCTTCCGCATGCCCGACTCAACTGACAGTGGCGCGAAGCCCGGGGCGGGGGCGTCCCTCTCTTCCCGCGAGGGAGAGAGAGGGAATCGGGTACCGGGCGGGCGGGGAGGGAGAGAGGGGAGATCCGATGGACTGGCGTCCCTCTCTCCCCGCGAGGGAGAGAGAGGGAATCGGGTACCGGGCGTGATGACCGGCGCCGCCGAGGCCGTGCCGCCGCATCTCTGGTTCGGCGTCAGCGCGGTCTTCCACTATCTCGGGCCGTCGTTCGCCGTGCTGCTCTTTCCGGCCGTCGGGGTCCTCGGCGTCGCCTGGCTGCGGATCGCGTCGGCCGCCGCCATCTTCGCGCCCTGGACCCGGCCCTGGCGGACGTTCGCCCGCGCCGACGCCCGCACCCGTTGGCTGCTGGTCGCGCTCGGCGGCTGCCTGGCGATCATGAACTGCTCGTTCTACCTGGCGCTCGACCGGCTGCCGATGAGCCTGGTCGCCGCGATCGAGTTCGTCGGCACGATCGCGGTGGCGCTCTACGGCCTGCGCACCGGCCGCAACGTCCTGGCGCTGGCCCTCACCGTCGCCGGCGTCTTCCTGATGATCGACGTCAAGTGGTCGAGCGATCCGGTGGGACTCGCCTGGGCGTTCCTGAACGGCGCGCTGTTCGTCGGCTACATCGTCCTCGGCCACCAGATCTCGCGCGCCGGCGCCAGTGGCGGCGTCGAGCGCCTGGGCGCCGCCATGGCGGTGGCGTTCGGCTTCGTCATGCCGATCGGCATCCTCGAGGCGCTCGCCGCCTTCCGCGCGCCGGTCCTGATTCTCGCCGGCATCGGCGTCGGCGTCTGCTCGTCGGTCATCCCCTACATCTGCGACCAGCTCGCCATGTCGCGGCTGCCCCGGGCGAGCTTCGCGCTGCTCCTGGCCCTGCTGCCGGCAACCGCCACGGTCATCGGCGTCATCGTGCTGGCCCAGATCCCGAGCCTCCAGGACGTGCTCGGCGTGCTGCTGGTGATGGCCGGGGTCGCGGTGCACCAGGTGCCGCGGCCGAGCGCGATCCCGCCGGCCGGCCCTCCGGCGAACGAGCCCACGGAGCCCGAATGAACCCGAACCGCTATCTCGAGAGGATCGGCTGGGACGGCCCCGACGCCGGGAGGCTCGAGCCCGACGCCGAGACCCTGCGCCGCCTGCACCGCCGGCACCTGTTCCGGGCTCCGTTCGAGAACCTCGACATTCATTTGAAGCGCCGATTCACACTCGATATCCCGGCCGTCTACGACAAGATCGTCGCGCGCCGCCGCGGCGGCTTCTGCTACGAGCTCAACGGCGCCTTCGCCTGGCTGCTCGACGAGCTCGGCTTCGACGTGACCCTGCTCTCGGCCCGGGTCTTCGGCGCCGACGGCGAGCCCGGAGAAGACTTCGACCACCTGGCGCTGCTCGTCCGGCTCGAGGAGCGCTGGCTGGCCGACGTCGGCTTCGGCGACAACTTCCTCGATCCCCTGAAGCTCGACTCGGCAGAGCCGCAGTTCGACGGCCTCACGACCCACCGCCTGGTGTCGGGAGAAGACTCGAGTCACGTTCTCGAGCGATGGCTCCCGGACCGCTCGGCGACCGGCGCCTGGACGCCGCAGTACGTCTTCACCACCCGGCCCCGCGAGATGGCCGAGTTCGACGAGATGTGCGTCTTCCACCAGACCTCGCCCGAGTCGCACTTCACGAAGAAGCGCGTCTGCACCCTGGCGCGCCCCGACGGCCGGATCACGCTCGCCGGCCTGACCCTCATCGAGACCGTCCTGGACGAGCGGACGGAGACGGAGCTGGCCGGAGAGGCGGAGTGGGCCGAGACCCTGCGGCAGACCTTCGGAGTGGTGCTCTAGCACGTCGAGTAGAACACCCGGGCGGCTCCAGACCTGGCGCGCGGCGTTTTCTTGGCCGCGGCACTTCCCGTCAGGACCGGGTGGTTGACCGCGGGAGTTTGATGCGATACCATCTGACGATCGGAAGTGATACTATGACAGTCCGATCGGAGAAATCAAAGCCGTCGGGACGGTTCCTTCTCCGGATCTCCCCGCGGCTCCACGCCCTGCTGCGGCGGTCGGCGGAGGCCGCGGAGACCTCGCTCAACGAATACTGCGCGCGCAAGCTGGCGGCGCCGCTCGGCAGCTTTGCCGGCCTCCGGCCCGCGGTCGACGTGGTCTCGAGGGCCGCCGAGCTCTTCGACGATTCGCTGGTCGGGGTCGTCGCCTTCGGCTCCTGGGCACGGAAGGAGCTCGCCGCCGGCTCGGATGTCGATCTGCTGATCGTGCTCGACGAGCGGATCTCGTTGAGGCGCGGCCTCTATCGGGCGTGGGACGAGTCACCCCTCGAATGGGAGGGGCGGCGAGTGGAGCAGCATTTCGTGCACTTGCCCGCGGCCGGCGCTCGCGTAGCGGGTTTGTGGGCGGAGGTGGCCGTGGACGGAGTCGTCCTCTTCGAGCGCGGCCTTCAGATCTCGCGGCTGCTGGTGCGGGTGCGTCGGGAGATCGCCGACGGCACTCTCGTGCGCCGGGTCGCACACGGCCAGCCCTACTGGGCGGAGGTTGCCTGAGATGCGCAATGTGGACCTGGCCGCTGACTACGTGCGGCGTGCGGGTGCGCGGCTCGCGGCCTTGGACGTTCTCTACGAGGCGGCGAGCTGGGCCGACGTCGTGCGCGAGTCACAGGAGGCCGTGGAGCTGGCGCTGAAGGGCCTGCTGAGGGCCTGCGGCGTCGATCCACCCCGGCTGCACGACGTTTCGGACGTGCTGCTGGCCGAGCGCGACCGGCTCCCCGAGCAGATCCGCGACCAGCTCGAGTCGCTGACGCGGATCTCGCGCGAGCTGCGACGCGATCGCGAGCTGGCCTTCTACGGCGCCGAAGATCTCACCCCTTCCGGGTTCTATTCCGAAGCGGACGCCTCGCGAGCGCGCGAGGGCGCGCGGCTGACCGTCGGGCTCGTCAAGCCGCACGTCCTCGGCGAAGACTGAATCGACCCTCACTTCGAGAGATCGAGCGGCGGCGAAGTCAACCGGCCGTCCATCTGGGACGTGTTCTCGGTCGACTCGCTGAGCTAGACGTGAGTCGGGGTGTGCGCGTTCGGGTCCTCGGGTATCGTCGGGTTCGAGCGTCGCCGTG
>JBFGLX010000374.1:0-3210 GCA_041575955.1 Thermoanaerobaculia bacterium | reverse complement strand
GTCCAGCGCACCCGCGTGCAGTGGGCGCGGGGCGATGCCGGCCTCTGGTACAGCCTGGACGAGTCGTTCAGCGAGCTCGTCTCGAGCTCCAGCGACGCGGCCCTGGCGGCGCTCTTGATACCCGCCATGGCCGCCGGCGAGGACATCGAGGTCGCCGGGACGATCTCCGAGCGGCTCCTCTACAACCTCTCGCGACCCCTGCAGAGAGTGTTTCGGCACGTCATTCCGGCGCTGCGACCGGTCGCCATCCGTGCCGACGAGGTTGCCGGCGGCCGGACTTTCCCCGCGGCCGGCGTGGCGACCGGCTTTTCCGGCGGCATCGACTCCTACTGCGTGCTGGCGGATCATCACTACTCGACCGAGGTGCCGGCGCGGTTCAGGGTCTCGCATCTCCTGTTCAACAACGTCGGCTCGCATGCGACCGGCGAGCCGCTGTTCAAGCAGCGCCACGAGCGTCTGCGGCCCGCGGTCGAGCGCCTCGGGCTCCCCTTCGTCGTCGTCAATTCGAACCTCAGCTCGTTCTACGACGAGGACTTCAGCTTCCAGCAGACCCACACGCCGCGCAACGCCTCGGTGGCGCTCCTCCTGCAGGGCGGCATCGGCCGCTTCCTGTACGCCTCCGCCTACGCCTACCCGGACGCGTTCGTGGGCCCCAGCTACGACATGGCCTACAGCGACACCGTCACCCTGCCGCTGCTGTCGACCGAGAGCCTCGACGCCTTCTCGGTCGGCAGCGAGTACACGCGGGTCGAAAAGACGCTGCGCGTCGCCGAGCTGCCCGACTCGCACGCCACGCTCGACGTCTGCGCCAACGCCCAATACGCCGGCGGCTACGCCAACTGCTCGACCTGCTGGAAGTGTCTGCGGACGCTGGCCACGCTCGAGATCGCCGGCCGGCTCGAGCGCTACACGGCATCGTTCGATCTCGACGCCTACCGGCGGCACCGGCGCGAGTATTTCTCGACGCTACTGGCAAGCCGCGACCCGCTGCTGCGGGAGATCGTCGAGTTCGCCGCCCAGCGCGGCTATTCGCTGCCGATCTCGTCGCGCCTCGTGCATGCGACGCGCGCCGATCGGGTCGCGGGGCTCGCGAAGCGGGTGGTCCGCAAGCTGACGCGCTCGAGCGGGGGCGGGTGAGGGTCCGAGCCGCGTCCGCCCGCGCTATCATCCCGACCGTCGCAAGGAGATGCCATGATCCGAGCCGTCCTGCACGACCCGAACGACGCGCGCCTGCGCACCGGCGGCGCCGAGCTGATCGACGAGTGGGAGCGGTCGGCGGCCAGCCAGATCTGGGTGGTGGTCGACGGCGAGCCGCCGGAAGCGGAGCGCGAGCTGCTGGCCCGGCGCTTCGGTATCCACTCGCTGGCGATCTCCGACGCCTTGCGGCAGCGCCACCCGCCGAAGATCGAGCCGTTCCGCGACAACACCTTCATCCTGCTCAAGGGGCTCGACGCCGACTCGACGACCCTCGACTTCGGCACGATCCAGCTCTCCATGTTCGTCGGCGAGCGGTTTCTGGTCAGCCGCAGCTCGGGCCGCTCGGTCAGCACCGAGAAGATCTGGGCCAAGCTGACCGCGGGCGAGATTCCGCCCGACGTCTCCCGAGCGGCGCTCGCGCTGCGGCTCTGCCGCGCGGTGGCCGACCGCTTCCTGCCCCTGCTGCTGGCGGTCGAGAAGCGGCTCGACGAGATGGAAGGCGAGATGCTGCGCAAGCCGAGCGACCAGCTCCTGGCCGAGCTGGTGCGGCAGAAGGGCGATCTCAAGCGCGTCCTGAGAATCCTCCAGTACCACGCCCAGCTGTTCACCTCGGCGCGCTCGCAGACGCCGGCGCAACTCATGGATCACGACCACGAGCTGACCGACGTCCAGGAGCAGCTCGACCGGCTGCTGAGCCTGGCGCGGCTCTACTACGAGCTGACCGACGACCTGATGAACGGCTACCTGTCGCTGTCGGCGCACCGGCTCAACCAGATCATGCAGACGCTCACGATCGTCACCGTGGTGTTCGTGCCGATCACGTTCATGGCCGGCATCTACGGCATGAACTTCGAATACATCCCCGAGCTCGGCCACCCGAGCGGCTACTTCATCCTGCTCGGGGCGATGCTCACGGTGGTCGCCGGGGTCCTCGCCCTCTTCTACCACCGCGGCTGGCTGGGCGGGCGAAGTCGCCGCGAGTAGCCAGACCGCGCACCGCTCCGTTCCGGCTCCTCAGCGCACGAGCGGGCGCGGCGAGACCGGATCGCGCGCTCCTCGGAGAGGCCGAGAGCTCGCCCCCTACAGCAGCGGCGCCAGCACCAGCGCCACCACCGACATGAGCTTGATCAGGATGTTCAGGCTCGGCCCGGCGGTGTCCTTGAAGGGATCGCCGACCGTGTCGCCGACCACCGCCGCCTTGTGCGCCGGCGAGCCCTTGCCGCCGTGGGCGCCGCCCTCGATGAACTTCTTGGCGTTGTCCCAGGCGCCGCCGGCGTTGGCCATGAAGATCGCCATCATCACGCCGCTGGCGGTCACCCCGGCCAGGACGCCGCCGAGCGCCGCGACGTCGTAGAAGCCGACCGCCACCGGCACGACCACCGCCAGGAGCCCGGGGGCGACCATCTGCTGGATCGCCGCCTGGGTCGAAATGTCGACGCACTTGGCGTAGTCGGCCGTGGCCGTGCCCTCCATCAGCCCCGGGATCTCCTTGAACTGCCGGCGCACCTCCTCGATCATCTTGAAGGCCGCCTGGCCGACCGCCTTCATGGCCATCGACGAGAACAGGAACGGCAGCATGGCGCCGAGGAAGAGGCCGCCCATCACCTTCGGGTTGGCGACGTCGATGGTGTCGAGGCCGACGGTGGTGCGGAAGGCCGCGAACAGGGCCAGGGCGGTCAGCGCCGCCGAGCCGATCGCGAAGCCCTTGCCGATCGCCGCGGTGGTGTTGCCGACCGCGTCGAGCTTGTCGGTGCGCTGGCGCACCTCGGGCTCGAGCTTGCTCATCTCGGCGATGCCGCCGGCGTTGTCGGCGATCGGACCGTAGGCGTCGACCGCCAGCTGGATGCCGGTGGTCGAGAGCATGCCGAGCGCCGCGATGGCGATGCCGTAGAGGCCCGCCGAGGTGTAGGCGACCATGATCGCGCCGACCAGGACGACGGTCGGCAGCGCGGTCGAGCGCATCCCCACCGCCAGGCCGGAGATGATGTTGGTGGCCGAGCCGGTGAGGCTGTC
>JBFGLX010000373.1:0-3216 GCA_041575955.1 Thermoanaerobaculia bacterium | reverse complement strand
GTCTGCGGGCGGCGCTCCTCGCCGGAGAGCGCGGCGACCGACCGGCCGCGGGGCCGCGCGCCGGCGCCGGCGAAGCGCCCGCCGAGGCGCCGCTCGGCGACGTCGAAAGCCGGATCGTGGCCGCCCTCGCCCGCCTCACCGCCACGCGCCCCGACCTGCTGCGCCCCGCCACCCGCCTGTCCGAGATCGGGGTCGACTCGCTGACCTTGGTCGAGCTGCTCGGCGAGCTCGAGGCCGAGCTCGGCCTGAGCCTGGACGACGACGCCGCCGGATCGCTCGAGCGGGTCGGCGACCTCTTCGCCCTGCGGCGCCCGGGCGCCGGCCGTGCCTCCGGCGCGGCACGCGATCGCCAGCCCGCGGCCACCGGCGCGAGCGCCCGCCGGACGCATCCCGGTAGCCTCGCACCATGAACCGGCTCGATCGCTTCGCCGTCGCCTGGGTCGAGGCGGTCTGCAAGCGCCCGTGGCGGGTCGTCGCCGCCACCCTCGCCGCCGTCACGCTGGCGGCTAGCGGGCTTCCCAATCTCGGCTTCTCGAGCAACTACCGGGTCTACTTCAGCCCCACCAACCCGGAGCTGCTGGCGTTCGACGAGCTCCAGGCGACCTACGCCAAGAGCGACAACATCCTGTTCGTGGTCGAGCCGCGGGGCGGCGAGGTCTTCACCCGCGAGGCGCTCCACGCGATCGAGCTCCTGACCGAGGAGGCGTGGCGGCTCCCCTACGCCACGCGGGTCGATTCGATCACCAACTTCCAGCACACCTGGGCGGACGGCGACGAGCTGACGGTCGAGGACCTGGTGCGCAACGCGGCCGGGCTGACGCCGGGCGAGATCGCGGAGCGGCGCGCCATCGCCCTCGACGAGCCGCTGCTCCGGGGCCGCCTGCTCGCCGAGGACGCCGCCACCACCGGCGTCAACGTCGTCCTGCACCTGCCCGAGGAGAGCCTCGCCGAGGCGCCGGAGGCGGTGGCCGCGGCCCGCGCCCTGGCGCGCCGGCTCGAAACCGAGCACCCGATCTCGCGCGTCGCCCTCTACGGCGTGACGGTCCTCAACAACGCCTTCAACGAAGCCGGACAGCGGGACGCCGCGACCCTGATGCCCGCGATGTTCGCCGTCCTGACCCTGCTCATGGCGCTGATCCTGCGCAGCGTCGCCGGAACCCTCGCCACCCTCGGCGTGGTCGCGCTCTCCGCGACCACGGCGCTCGGGCTGGCCGGGCACCTGGGCATCGAGCTGAGCCCCGTCGCCGTCAACGCCCCGACCATCATCATGACCCTGGCGGTGGCCGACAGCGTCCACGTCCTGACCTCGCTGCTCGCCGGCATGCGCTCGGGCGCCGACAAGGCGGCGGCGCTGCGCGAAAGCGTGCGCATCAACTTCATGGCCGTGGTCATCACCAGCGTCACCACCATGGCCGGCTTCCTGGCGCTCAACTTCGCCGACGCGCCGCCCTTTCGCGACCTCGGCAACATCACCGCCCTCGGCATCGCCGCGGCGCTCCTGCTGTCGCTCACGCTGCTGCCGGCGCTCGTCACCCTGATGCCGCTCCGCACCCGGCCGCGCGCGGTCGGCGACGGCGCCTTCTCGGAGCGGCTCGACCGGCTCGGGGCGTGGGTCGTCGAGCGCCGCCGCGTCGTGCTGGCGGGGATGGTCGTTCTGGCCGCCGCCGCGATCGCGTTCCTGCCCGGCATCGATCTCAACGACCAGTGGGTGCGCTACTTCGACCGCCGGGTCGAGTTCCGTCGCGACGCCGACTTCACCAACCAGCGCCTGAGCGGGCTCTACCCGGTCGAGCTGTCGGTGCCGGCCGGCGCGGCCGAGGGGATCAACGACCCCGAGTACCTGGAGACCCTCGAGCGCCTCGCCGAGTGGCTGCGGCGCCAGCCCGAGGTTCGCCACGTCTTCAGCTACACCGACGTCATCAAGCGCCTCAACAGGAACATGCACGGCGACGACCCCGCCTACTACCGGCTTCCGGCCGAGCGCGAGCTGGCGGCGCAGTACCTGCTCCTCTACGAGCTGTCGCTGCCCTTCGGACTCGACCTCAACGACCGCATCGCCGTCGACAAGTCCGCGACCCGGGTCACCGCGACCCTGGAGGACCTCACGACCCGGGCGACCCGCGACTTCCTGACGCGCACGGCGGGCTGGTTCGACGACAACGCGCCGGCGCGCATGCGCACCGTCCCGAGCGGCGCGCCGGTGATGTTCGCCCACATCTCCCAGCGCAACATCGAGAGCATGCTCAGGGGCAACGTGATCGCCCTCGGGCTGATCGCCGGCATCCTGGTGCTGGCCCTGCGCAGCGTCCGGCTCGGCCTGCTGAGCCTGATCCCGAACAGCGTGCCGATCCTGATGACCTTCGGCATCTGGGCGCTGGTCGCCGGCAAGGTGGGCATGGCCGCCGCCATGGTGTCGGTGTCGTCGCTGGGCATCATCGTCGACGACACGGTGCACTTCCTGACCAAGTACCTCAGGGCGCGGCGCGAGCGCCGATTCGACCGCGCCGAAGCCGTGCGCTACGCCTTCCGGACCGTCGGCAGCGCGATCCTCGCCACCACGGTGATTCTGACCGCGGGCTTTCTGGTGCTGTCGCTGTCGACTTTTCGGATCAACCTGGAGCTCGGGCTGCTGACCGCCATCGCCATCGTGCTGGCGCTGTTGACGGACCTCCTGCTCCTGCCGTCCCTGCTGCTGTGGGGTTATCGTGCCGACGAAGAGGAGGTCGCGAGCCGTGAATCCGTCCTCGCACAAGGTTGAGAGCCGGCGCGCGCCGGCCGTCGCCGTCGCCGCCCTGTTCTGCATCTCGGTCGCCGGGGTCTCGGACCCCGCGGGCGCCGAGACCCCCGAAGAGAAGGGTCACGCCGTCGCCGCGCGCTCGGACCGCAGCGATCGGGGCTTCGGCGACAGCGCCGTGCGCCTCGAGATGGTGTTGCGCAACAAGGCCGGCCGCGAGGCGCGCCGAACGCTGTCGATCCGCACCCTCGAGGTCCCCGACGAGGGCCTCGGCGACCTGTCGCTGGTGGTGTTCGAGAGCCCGCCCGACATCGAGGGCACCGGCCTCCTGTCGCACGCCCGGATCCTCGAGCCCGACGACCAGTGGCTCTACCTGCCGGCGCTCAAGCGCGTCAAGCGCATCTCGTCGGTCAACAAGTCGGGTCCGTTCGTCGGCAGCGAGTTCGCGTTCGAGGACTTCACCTCGCTCGAGCTCGGCAAGT
>JBFGLX010000372.1:0-3240 GCA_041575955.1 Thermoanaerobaculia bacterium | reverse complement strand
GGTCGACGCCGACGGCGCCAGCGAGCCGCGGCGGCTCTCCGAGGGCGCCCTGCAGCGGCTGCACAGCTGGACGGCGGACGGCAGCGCCGTCGCCTACAGCCAGGCGCCGCAGTTCGCCGGGCTCGAGCGTGCCGAGGGCGAGGATCTGTGGCTGATCGCGCTCGACGCCCCGAAGCAACCACGGCCGCTCCTCCGCACCGAGTTTCACGAGTCCCGCCCGATCTTCTCGCCGGACGGTCGCTGGCTGGCGTACGTCTCCGATCCGGCGGGGCGGGCCGAGGTGTTCGTCCGCCGCGCCGACGGCAGCGCGCCCGCGGAACAGGTGTCGACGGCGGGCATCGGACGGTCCGGGCGGCTCCAGCTGATGCTCCCCACGGAGCCGGCCTGGCGCGCGGACGGCGGTGAGCTCTATTTCGTCCAGGGCGACCGCATGATGGCGGCGCCGATCGGCGGCGAGGACCGGCCGGTCGTCGGCGCGGCGGTCGAGCTCTTTCGCCTGGACGAGAGCTTCGGCGACCAGTTCGCGGTCACCCGCGACGGATCGCGCTTCCTGATGCTGGAGCTGGATCCGGGCGAGCCGGTGACCCGGCTCAAGATCGTCCAGGGCTTCGATCGACTGCTGAGCGAACGCTGAGGCACCGAGCCGTTCGCTACAAGCCGGCGCCGAGGCGGGCTCGCCCCGCGTGCCGCGACGCTGCGGGATGGCGCAAGCCCACACCCGCGCCCCGGCCGTCGGGGCGGGCTCGGCCCTGCCCGCCTTCGGCGTGACTTCGTGCCTTCCGTTCTGAGAGACTTCATCCTCCGAGGCCGGATGCCGATTCCCTCGCCCTTCCATTCGCGCACCTCCAGGCTCTGCCACAGCATGTTGTGGAAGAGCTGGGCCGGCTACTACGCGGTGCGCTACTACGCCGACTGCCACGAGCCGGAGTACTTCGCCTTCCGCCACTCGGCCGGGCTGCTCGACGTGACGCCGCTGTTCAAGTACGAGGTCTACGGCCCCGACGCGCCGCGCTTTCTGGCGCGCATCGTGTCGCGCAACGTCGCCAAGCTGAAGGTCGGCCGGGTGACCTACGTCTGCTGGTGCGACGACGACGGCAAGGTGGTCGACGACGGCACGGTCGCGCGGCTCGAAAAGCACTACTACCGGGTGACCTCCGCGGAGCCGTCGATGCACTGGTTCGAGCGCTTCCGGCGCGGCTACGACGTGACTCTGGAGGACTCGAGCGCGCGCCTGGGCGCGCTGTCGCTGCAGGGGCCGAGCTCGCGCGAGATCCTGAAGGCGGTCAGCGACGCCGACCTCGACTCGCTCGGCTTCTTCGGTTTGACGAGCTGCCGCTTCGGGCAGATCGGCGGCTGGATCACCCGCACCGGCTACACCGGCGACCTGGGCTACGAGGTCTGGGTCGAGGCGGCCGACGCCGAGGCGGTCTACGACGCGATCATGGAGGCCGGCCGGCCGCACGCGATCCTGCCGGCGGGACTCGACGCCCTCGACGTCGCCCGGGTCGAGGCCGGGTTCGTGATGAACGGCGTCGACTACTTCAGCGCCCACCACTGCCTGATCGAGAACCGCAAGTCGTCACCCTTCGAGCTCAACCTCGACTGGACCGTCAAGCTCGATCGCGACCCGTTCGTCGGCCAGGCGGCGCTCCGGCGCGAGCTCGAGCGCGGGCCGGACCGCCGGTTCGTCGGCCTGGTCATCGACTGGGACGAGACCGAGCGCCTGTTCAACGGCTACGGCCTGCCGCCCGAGCTGCCGCTCAGCGCCTGGCGCGACGGCCGGCCGGTCTACGCGCCGGACGGCTCGTGGATCGGCATGGCGACCAGTGGCGCCTGGTCGCCGACGCTCAAGAAGAACCTGGCGCTGGCCCAGATCCGCTCCGAGCACGCCGAGCCCGGCGCGCGGCTGGCGATCGAGGTCACCGCCGAGTACCACCGCCACAAGGTCGCCGCGACCGTCACGCCGCTGCCGTTCTTCGATCCGCCGAGGAAGCGCGCATGAGCTACGACGCCCTGATCATCGGCGGCGGCCACAACGGCCTGGTCTGCGCGGCCTACCTGGCGAAGGCGGGCAAGAAGGTGCTGGTGCTCGAGCGACGGCACGTGCTCGGCGGCGCCGCCGTCACCGAGGAGCTCTACCCCGGATTCAAGTTCTCGGTCGCGTCCTACGTGGTGAGCCTCTTCCGACCGGGCATCATCAGGGATCTCGACCTGCCGGCCCACGGTCTGGAGCTGATCCCGCTCGAGACCGCGTTTTCGCCGCGGCTCGGCGACCGCGGGCTCTGCCGGTGGGTCGACGCCGAGCGAACCCGGCGCGAGATCGCGCGCTTCAGCGTCAAGGACTCCGAGGTCTATCCCGAGTTCGGCCTGGCGATGACCAAGATGGCCCGCTTCGCCAAGGGCGTGATCGATTCGCCGGCGCCCGATCCGGCGTCGCTGAAGCCGAGCGAGCTGCTGGATCTCTGGCGCTTCACCGACGAGCTGCGGCACGCCGACCCCGAGTCGCTCTACACGCACCTGAAGCTCTTCACCATGAGCGCGGTCGACTTCCTCGACCAGTGGTTCGAGTCCGACGTCCTGAAGGCGCCGATGTCGGTGAGCGGCATCATCGGCACCTACCTCGGGGTGCGCTCGCCGGGGACCGCCTACGTGCTGCTCCACCACTACATGGGCGAGATCGACGGCGCCTTCCGCTCGTGGGGCTACTCGAAGGGCGGCACCGGCGGCCTGAGCATGGCCTGCGCCCGCGCCGCCGAGGCGCACGGCGCCGAGATCCGGGCCGAGGCGCCGGTCGCGCAGGTGCTGGTCGAGAACGGCCGCGCCCGCGGCGTGGTGCTCGACAACGGCGACGAGATCCGCGCCCGCGCGGTGGTCTCGAGCTGCGATCCCAACCTGACTTTCCTGAAGCTGGTCGGCGAGGAGCACCTCGACGCCGACTTCGCCACCGCCATCAAGCGCTACAAGCTGCGCGGCAGCTCGGGCAAGGTGAATCTCGCCGTCGACCGGCTGCCGCGATTCTTCGGCCGCGAGGGCACCGCCCACCTGCGCGGCGACGTCGCCATCGCTCCGGGGATCGACTACCTCGAGCGGGCCTACGACGACGCCAAGTACGGCGCCTTCTCGAAGCGCCCCTACCTCAATGTGGTCATCCCCTCGGTGATCGATCCCAGCGTCGCGCCCCCGGGCAAGCACGTCATCTCGATCTTCGTCCAGTACGCGCCCTACCATCTGAAGGGGGGC
>JBFGLX010000371.1:0-3240 GCA_041575955.1 Thermoanaerobaculia bacterium | reverse complement strand
TGGCCTCGACCGAGGTCGAGGTTCGCAGATCGCGCTCGAGCACGTGGAAGTCGGGATGGAACAGGCCACCGGAGTCCCCCGGCCAGACGATCCGCCGGCAGTGGTTGCAGTCGCCGCACGGCCGCCGCTCGGCCGGCCGCTCGCACAGCAGGGCGCGCGCCAGCCCGAGCGCCGCCGCCCGGCGGCCGGCGTCGTCGGACCCGTGCAGGATGCACGACGGATAGAGCTCGCCCGTGCGCGCCAGCCCGAGCGTCGACTCGAGGCTCACTCGCGACTCCCGAGCAGGTCGGCGAGCGCGGCGCGCACCTGGCGCTCGGTTGCGGCGATCTCTCCCGACGAGTCGAGGATCCGGAAGCGCTCCGGCTCGGCCCGCGCCAGCTCGAGATAGCCGTCGCGCACCCGCTGATAGAACTTCAGGCTCTCGGAGTCGAGCCGGTCGATGCCGTTCGGGCGCGCCGCGCGCTTGGAGGATTGGCCGCGGCTGCGGGCGAGATCGGCGGGCAGATCGAACAGCAGCGTGCGGTCCGGCCGCCGCCCGCCGGTGGCGAGCTGGTCGACGCGCTCGATCACGGCGCGCTCGACCCCGCGGCCGATGCCCTGGTAGACCAGCGTGGAGTCGGTGAAGCGATCGCAGAGGACGTGCCGGCCGCGGTCCAGGGCCGGCTCGATGATCTCGCTCAGGTGCTGTCGGCGGCTGGCGAAGATCAGCAGGGTCTCGACCCGCCCGTCGACGTCGCTCCACCGGGTGTCGAGGAAGACGTCCCGGATCGCCCTGCCGATCGGCGTACCGCCGGGCTCGCGCGTCACCACGACGTCGATGCCGGCGTCCCGGAACCAGCCGGCCGCGGTCTCCAGGTGGGTGGACTTGCCGCTGCCGTCCAGCCCCTCGAAGGTGACGAACTGCCCCTTCATCGAGCCGGCAACATAGCACGCCGGCGGCGGCCCCACCCGATCGGGCGGGACAGGCTCCACCCCGCGGCCCTTGACAGGCGAAAGGGCATTGGCCAGGATGCCCGGACAGCCGTTCCACCGCCGATCTCCCACCATCCGAATCCGTGACAGCCGCAGCCAACCGCATCGCGCGCGCAGGGAGAAGATGTGATCGTCCTGGTCGCGAATGAAGCCCACACCGGCGAGCGCCGCGTAGCGGCGACGGCCGAGACCGTCAAGCGGATGGTCAGCTCCGGCCTCGAGGTACGAGTCGAGGCCGGTGCCGGCGAGCGCGCCTTCCTGCCGGACGCCGAGTTCGCCGACGCTGGCGCGGTCGTCGAGCCCGCCTCGGCCAGCGGGCGGCGGGCGGCGGACGTGCTGCTGAAGGTCGGGCCACTGGGCGAGGCGCCCGACCTGGGGGGCTCGGAGATCTCGCTGCTCAAGCCGGGCGCGGTGGTGATCGGCTTTCTCGATCCCTTCCTGCGCCTCGACGACGTGCGCGCGCTGGCGGCGGGCTCGATCACCTCGCTGCCGATGGAGCTGATCCCGCGCGTCACTCGCGCGCAGAGCATGGACGCCCTCTCCTCGCAGGCGAGCATCGCCGGCTACAAGGCGGTGCTGCTGGCCGCCAACCGGCTGCCGAGCTACTTTCCCCTGTTGATGACCGCCGCCGGCACGATCCGGCCGGCAAAGGTCGTCGTCATGGGCGCCGGCGTGGCCGGCCTGCAAGCCGTCGCCACCGCGCGGCGGCTCGGCGCGGTGGTCGAGGTGTCCGACATCCGGCCGGCGGTCAAGGAGCAGGTGGAATCGCTCGGCGGTCGGTTCATCGACCTGCCCGAGATGGAGACCGGCGAGGGCACCGGCGGGTACGCCAAGGAGATGGGCGAGGAGTTCCTGCGCCGACAGCGCGAGATCTTGAGCGAGCGCGTGGCGGCCGCCAACGTCGTGATCACGACCGCGGCGGTGCCCGGCAAGCCGGCGCCGCGCCTGCTCAGCGCCGACATGGTGCGCCGGATGCGGCCGGGCGGCGTGATCGTCGACCTGGCCGCCGAGCGCGGCGGCAACTGCGAGCTGACGCGCGCCGGTGAAGAAGTCGTCGAAGCGGGCGTGACCGTCCTCGGGCCGGTCAACGTCGCCGGCAGCATGCCGCGCGACGCGAGCGCGCTCTACGCCCGCAACGTGCTCGAGCTGCTGAAGGAGATCGTCGCCGACGGCGCCCTGCGCATCGATCTGGACAACGACGTGGTCGGACCGACGCTGGTCACGCACGGCGGCAAGGTCGTCCACCCCGAGGTGGCGGCCAAACTCGGGGAGGCAAGCGACTGATGGGAGCCCTGCTGGTCGGTCTGTACGTGTTCGTGCTCGCGATCTTCGTCGGCGTCGAGGTGATCACCAAGATCCCGCCGACGCTGCACACGCCGCTGATGTCGGGCGCCAACGCGATCTCCGGGATCACCCTGGTCGGGTCGATCGCGACCGCGACCAGCGGCGAGGCCACGGTCAGCACGATCCTCGGCCTGATCGCCATCATCTTCGCCACCATCAACGTGGTCGGCGGCTTCCTGGTCACCCACCGCATGCTCGGCATGTTCGGGGGCAGCCGCAAGCGATGAGCGACCCGCTGCACTCCGTCGTCGTCCCGCTGTTCTACCTGCTCTCGGCGGTCCTGTTCATCTTCGGCCTCAAGGGCCTGACCGGCGTGCGCACCGCCCAGCGCGGCAACACGCTGGCGGCGCTCGCCATGCTGCTGGCGGTGATCACCACCCTGGTCGAGCTCGGCGTGGTCGACTACCGCTGGATCGCCCTCGGCCTGGTCACCGGCTCGGCGATCGGCGCGCTGGCGGCGCTCAAGGTCGCGATGACCGCGATGCCCGAGATGGTGGCGCTCTTTAACGGCTTCGGGGGCGGCGCCTCGGCGCTGGTGGCCGGGTCGATCGTCTGGGGAGAGATCGTCGAGCCCGGGCACCCGGGAGCGGCCGCGGCGCTGCTCGGCCCGGACGCCGCGATCACCGCCGTGCTGTCGGTGCTGATCGGCGCCGTGACCCTGAGCGGCAGCCTGGTCGCCTTTCTCAAGCTGCGCGGGACGATCGGCGGCAAGCCGACGATCCTGCCGGGCCGCCACCTGATCAACTCGGTGCTGTTGCTCGGCTGTCTGGCGGCCGGGCTCTACCTGTCGTTCCTGGCCGCGGCGCCGGGCACGCTGACGGTCGCCGCGATCGTCCTGGGCTCGCTCAGCCTGGTGCTGGGCGTGCTGTTCGTGATTCCGATCGGCGGCGCCGACATGCCGGTGATCATCTCGTTTCTCAATTC
>JBFGLX010000370.1:0-3265 GCA_041575955.1 Thermoanaerobaculia bacterium | reverse complement strand
CGCGGCGAGCAGCGCGACCGCGCCCAGGGTCGCCCGGCTGCGCCCGAGCAGACGAACCTCGCGCTCGGCGACGAGGAGCATGGGCCGGGCGCGTGAGGCGGCGGATTCAGGCATTTCCGACGTTCCGGCGGAGGGTTGGCGGAAAGACCGGATCGAGCCCCCGATCGGCGGCCGGCGGCTCGGCGCCGAGGGCCCGTCGATAGACCGCGCGGCTCGAGCCGCGGCCGTCGGCCGGCAGATCCACGATCGATAGGAGCCGCCCTTCGTCGAGCACCGCGACCCGCGGCCCGAACGGGTCGAGAACCTCGAAGTCGTGGCTGGCGAGGACCAGCGTCGCGCCCGACTCGAGCCGGGCGCCGAGATGATCGAGCAGCCGATCGTGGGTCTCCGGATCGAGGCCGACGAACGGCTCGTCGAGCAGCAGCAGCCGCGGCGATCCGAGCAGCGCCGAGAGCAGGCCGAGCCGCCGCACCCAGCCGCCCGAAAGCTCCCCGACCGAGCGCTTCCTCACCTCCTCGAGCCCGGTGACCCCGAGCATCCGGCGGAGATCGGCGCCGGTCGCGCCTCGGGCCGCGCGGGTGAACGCGACCACCTCGGCGACCGACAGCGACGGGTGGAAGGCGCTGTGCTGCGGCAGGTAGCCGGTCGACGCGGGCGGCGTCGCGGGATCGACCTCGGCCGACTCGAACACGATCCGGCCGACGCTCGGCGCGAGGAGGCCCGCGGCCAGCGCCAGGGCGGTCGACTTGCCGGCGCCGTTGGGGCCGAGTAGGCAGGTCATGGCCCCGGCCGGGCAGTCGAGATCGAGGTCGACGAGCGCGGGCTGCTCGCCGAAGCGGCGGCCGGTGCCGGCAAAGCGGAGGCCGGCGCTCACGGCGAGCTCACCGCGGGCTCGCCGACCAGCGGATAGGGGTCGAAGGCGCCGGCGTCCGGTGGCGCCAGCCGCGCGTCCCACCAGTCGAGCAGGGCGAGCGCCGGGCTCATCCAGAACCAGCGCGCCACGGGCCTTCGGGCCATCAGCGCCGAGGCCGCGGTCTGCAGCCGGTAGGGGGTCTCGCCGACGCCGTCGCCGTTCCAGTCGAAGCCGGCGTAGTCGCTCCAGAAGTTGCCGCGGCCGTTGTCGAAAAAGGCGTTGTCGCCGGGGTGGTCTTCGAAGACGTGGACCAGGTTGCCGGTGAAGCGATTGCCGAAGAACCGGTTGCGCTCCGAGCCCGCGGTCAGGTACGCGCCGACGCCGTTGGCCTCGATCCGGTTGCCGGCGAAGCGGTTGCCGGCCGAGTTCTGGAGGTAGAAGCCGCGGCCGTTGCCGGCGACCCGGTTGCGCTCGAGCCGCGACCTCTCGAGCAGCTGGCAGAGGATGCCGAACTGCCGGTTGCCGACGGTCTCGTTGGCCTCGATCCGGTTGTCCATCGAGAACATCAGGGCGATGCCGCCGGTCGAGCCGCTGAAGCGGTTCTCGGTGAGGGTGTTGCGCTCCGAGTACATGTAGTGGATGCCGTAGCGCAGGGCGCTGCCCCGGTTGCCGTGGATCCGGTTGTCGTGGGCGAAGGAGAGGTAGACGCCGTCGCGCACGTCGATCAGGCGGTTGCCGCGCACCTCGTTGCCGACCGTCTTCCACAGGTGGATGCCGTTGCCGCGGCGCGCGATCGGCAGCGACGGGTCGCCGAGCACCCGGTTGTCGAGAATCCGATGCCCGCCGCCCGCCTGAAGGTAGATGCCGAAGGCCCGCGCCTCGACCCGGCAGCGCTCGACGGTGACGCCGGCCGCCTCGCGGACCAGGATCACGGCGTCGTCGCGGGCGAGATCGGCGCCCGAGCCCCGCACGGTCAGATCGCTGACGACGATACCGTCGGCGGCCAGGGTCAGGACGGTGCCGGCCCCGGGTCCCTCGAGGCTGGCGCCGGCGTCGCCCACGATCCGCACCCCGACGTCGACGGTCAGCGGTCCCGGATGCGCTCCCGGGGCCAGCCGCAGCGTGTCCCCGGGCGCCGCGCGGGCGAGCGCCGCCGGCAGCTCTCCCGGCGCTATCCGGTACTCCGCGCCCCGAGGAGGTCCGGCGGGGGCGAAGCGCCCGGACGCGGGCGCATCGGCCGACGTGGGCCCCGGCAGCCACAATAGCCAGACGGCCAGCGCGGCTGCTAGCCGACCCACCGGGAGACCCCGCCGAGAAACCCGAAGGCCACGTCGGTGACGATCCGCTCCATGCCGGTCAGAATGAGCAGGCCGATGCCGGCGAGCAGGATGCCGCTGGTGAGCCGCAGGGCGCGGTTGACCCCGAGCCGGCCGGCCAGCGAGAAGCGCAGGCGCGAGAATCCGAGCGCGATCGCCACCATCGGCAGGGCGATTCCGAGCGAGTAGATCCCAAGGGTGACGAGGCCCGAGTACCAGGTGGTGATGCCGGCGTAGATGAGCAGCGGGTAGAGGACCGCGCCGCCCATGCACCCCAGGCAGGCGGACGACAGGCCGATGCCGACCAGGAACGAGTCCCACGCGCGCATCGTGCCGCGCTCGGCGGCACGGCTCTCGCCGCGAAACCGGAGCGAGCCGAGCAGCGCCCGGACCCGGTTGCGGAGCGCCAGCCAGGGCGTACCGAGCGCCGGGAGCTCCAGGCCCGTGCTCCGGAGCAAGCGACCGAGCCAGCGGTCGGCGCCCAGAATCCGCAGGGCGAAGAACAGGATCAGGCTGCCGCCGGCGAGCTGGATCAGCCCCGCGTAGTCGCCGAGCGGCTCGCGCACCCCCTGGCCGATGAGGCCGACCGTGGCGCCGGCGACCGAATAGAGCAGGGTGAAGCCGGCGACGAAGCTCGCCAGGTTGATCAGCACCCGGCGCTTGCCGCCGTCGACGGCGGCCAGGCCGCCGCGGGCCACCGCCTCGCGCTCGCTCTCGTCCACCGTCGCCGAGATGATCGCCGTGTAGTAGAGGGTCAGCTCGAGGGCGCACGGCGACAGCACCACCAGCAGACCGCCGGCCAGCGCCACCAGCAGCATCACGCTCCCCAGCAAGCCCTCGGTGGTGCTCTCGTCGAGCGGCAGCGTCCACTCGAACCGGCGGACCGGCACCGCCCCCATACCTACCGCCTCGACCACGATGCTTCCTCCGTCGAGCTCCAGGAAGGGGTTGCCGCGGTTGTCGCGGGGCGGGAAGAGCAGCATGTAGGCGTTGTGGTGCTCGGTGATCACGATCGGCTCGGTCAGCGCCGGGTAGCGGGAACCGTCGGCGCCGACCAGGAAGAGATCGCCGTCGAGGTGGTGCATGTGCTCGATCG
>JBFGLX010000369.1:0-3290 GCA_041575955.1 Thermoanaerobaculia bacterium | reverse complement strand
GCGCCAGCGGCGTTCCCACCGTCGTCCGGCCGTCCGCCGGCGGCAGCGGCCCGGGCTCGACGTGGTTGGGGCTCTCGGCCGGCCACTCGTAGACCAGGTAGCTGTCGTCGAGCATCCGGTTTTCTTTGTGCTGCACCTTGCCGGCGACCGCGTCGACCCGCATCTGCCACCAGTGCTGGTCGTCGGGCTGGATCATCAGGTCCCAGACCAGGCGCGCGCCGCCGCCCAGCTTCAGATACATCAGCTTGACCCGGACGTCCTCGAGGGAGAAGCCGGCACCGCTGAAGACTACTTCCTGCGCCGGCCCGCCGACGCTCTCGACCACCGTCAGCTGGGGCGCCGTCAGTCCGAGCTCCCCGGCCGCCACCGCCACCGCCTCGCCGGCGGTGATCGAGGGCGCGGTCGCGTTGGCCTTGGCGGCCAGGTCGGAGAGGAAGCGATTGCCGACGTTGATCACCCGGCCGTCGGCGGCGACGTTGACGTTGATCAGGCCGTTGACGACCTCGATCCCGGCGTGCCGCTGGCCGAAGTAGACGTGGGTGACGCCGTTGTGGGCGCTCGTGTACCGGTTGGTCACGACCCGATCGGCGAAGTCCTGAGCGCTCAGCCCGAGCGAGCCGAGGTTGGCCGAGACGTAGCTTTCGGCGATGGCGAGCGGATCGTCTTCGGACGGGCCGGTCAGGTAGTCGGCCGCGGACCCCGCCAAGGGCGCCAGCAGCATGGTGAAGCTCAGTGGGGCGATCAGCGACCAGCGCTGGACTCGGGTGGTGCGCATCATCGGACGTTCTCCTGTGGAGACCCTCTGTCGGGAGTGCCGGCCGAAGCTCGGCCTGGGCGGAACGAAGCTCATCGATGAGCTGATCCTGGGTTCAGCGCCTCCTGCCGGCAATGAGGGAATCTCCCGATTTGTGAAGGGGAAATCCCCCAGGCGCGCTTCGGAGCTCGGCTGGCCGACCCCGCTTCATCGGCACGAGCCCGTCCGCCTGGGCGATCGGCCCCGCCCGAGGTGAGGAGATCCCCTCATTGTCCGCACCGGCAGCCGCCCGTAGCGTGCGGCTCAACGCCTCACCCCGCTCGCCTTTCCGGCCGGCGGGGCCTTCCGGCAGAAAGAAAATCAAAAGGGGGAGACCACACATGCGACCGACACTCGTCCACACCACCCAGACCCGATCTGTTCGATCCGCGGCGGCCCTGCTGGCCGCGGTCTTGCTCGTTGCAGGCTTCGGCCCGGCCCCCGCCGCCGCCGACCTGTCGCCCGCCGCGGCAGCCGCGCTCGACGCCCTGCGCCTGGCCCCCGGCGGCACTCTCGTCTCCCACACTTCAGACGCCTCCGGCAACCTGAGCTTCGTGCGCGCCACCGGCGGCGCCCTGCTCTCCGCCGACAGCGCCACCGCCGATCCGGCGGCTCGCGCGCTGACCTTCCTCGACGCCAACGCCGGCCTGTTCGGGATCACCGCCACCGGCGTGCCGCCGCTCGGCGGCCTGGTCACCAGCCACCCCGAGCTCGCGGTCGTCGGCGTCGAGGACGACGCTCTCGGCCAGACCCACGTCCGGCTCGCCCAGACGCACGCGGGCGTGCCGGTCTTCGGCGGTCAGCTCGTCGTGCACATGAACGACCTGGGCATCGTGGCGGTCAACGGCACCTTCGTGCCCGGGGTGGCCACCGGCGCCAGCCCCCTTGTGACCGCGGCGCAGGCCGGGATCCTCGCTCTCGACGCGGCGCGCGCCGCGAACCGGGCGGCGGTCGCGTCGAGCGAGCTCGTCGTCTACCCCGCCGGCCTGTTCGAGGGTCGGCTCTCGACGAGCCGCCTCGCCTGGTCGGTGCGCATCGCCGGACCGGAGCTCGAAGAGCGGATCTTCGTCGACGCTCGCAACGGCGAGACCCTGGCGCGCTACTCCGAGCGCCACGAGGCGCTCTTTCGGGTCGTCTACTCGCCCGAGTACGATCCGAGCGATCCGAGCGCCAACGTCCAGCGCAGCGAAGGCGATCCGCCGAGCCCGCTGGTGCCGGTCAACAACCTGTACGACTTCGCCGGCCAGGTCTACGAGCTCTTCGACAACGGCTTTGACCGCGACTCTTACGACGGCGCGGGCGCCGTCATGCGCAGCGTCTACCTGGTCAACGACATCTGCCCGAACGCCTACTGGAACAGCCAGTCGACCAACTACTGCCCCGGCTTCGACACCGACGACATCGTCGCCCACGAGTGGGGGCACGCCTACACCGAGCACACCCACGGGCTGATCTACTTCTACCAGTCGGGCGCGCTCAACGAGTCCTACTCCGACATCTTCGGCGAGATCGTCGATCTCAACAACGGCGTCGACAGCCCGGTGGGCGGCAGCAACAACGCCGAGCCGTTCCCCGCCGGCCAGCGCTGGATCATCGGCGAGGACCTGGTCGGTCCCGCCCAGAACAGCCTGCTGACCCGCGACATGTGGGATCCGGAGCGCCTCGGCAGCCCGGCCAAGGTCAGCTCGGCGAGCTACGTCTGCGGCACCGGCGACAACGGCGGCGTGCACACCAACTCCGGCGTGCCCAACCACGCGTTCGCCATGCTCGTCGACGGCCAGACCTACAACGGCCAGACGGTCGGCGGCATCGGCTTCAACCGGGCCGCCCACATCTACTACCGGGCGATGTCCGTCTACCAGGTGCCGTCCACCAACTTCGCCGGCCACGCCGACGCGCTCCAGGCTTCGTGCGCCGACCTGCGCGACTCGGCGGTCGAGCTCGACGACCTGTTCAGCGGCGGCCCCTCGGGAGAGATCGTCACCGACTACGACTGCGAGCAGCTCGCCGCCGCCCTGGTGGCGGTCGAGATGCGCACGCCGCCGACCCAGTGCAACTACCAGCCGCTGCTCGACCCGCGCACGCCGCCGCTCTGCGACGGCGCCAGCACGATCTTCCAGGAGGACTTCGAGTCCGGCCTCGGCGGCTGGTCGACCACCAGCAACGGAGTCAACCCCGAATGGCCGGGCTACGAGTGGGAGGTCGTCGGCTCGCTGCCGGAGGCGCGCACCGGCTCGGCCGCTTTCGCCATCGACAGCCGTGCCGGCACCTGCGCTCCCGGCGGTGACTTCTCCGGGACCTACAGCATCGACGGCCCGACGATCGCCATTCCCGCCGGCGCCACCAGCTCCCAGGTTCGGTTCGATCACTACGTCGAGACCGAGCTCACCTGGGACGGCGGCAACCTGATGGTCAGCGTCAACGGCGGTGCCTACACCCTGGTGCCCGAGTCGGCGCATCTCTTCAACCCGCCCAACGGCGAGCTCGAAACCAGCGG
>JBFGLX010000368.1:0-3305 GCA_041575955.1 Thermoanaerobaculia bacterium | reverse complement strand
GCTGCCACAAGGTGCATCTGCCGGAGGAGCTCAACAAGTACAAGTGGCTCAGGGGCCAGAACCACTACGACGCCTACCTCTTGAGCGGCGTGTCGGGCCACGGCGTGAGCAGCTTCTACTACCCGCCGAAAGCGATCGACAATTGCTCCGAGTGCCACATGCCGCTCGAGCCCTCCGAGCAGTTCGCGGCCCGGGACTTCGACGGCACCGGGGTGCGCAAGCACCACGACCACCAGTTCCCGAGCGCCAACACCGCGATCCCGCACCTGCTCGGCATGCCCGAGGAGGTGATCGAGAAGCACCGCGCGTTCAACGAAGGAGTGATGCGGGTCGACCTCTTCGGGATCAAGCCCGGGGGCGCCATCGACGGTCCGCTGATCGCGCCGCTCGGGCCCGCGATCCCGGCGCTCGAGCCGGGTAGGAGCTATCTGCTCGAAGCGGTCATCCGGACGCTCAAGATGGGCCACCTGTTCACCCAGGGCACCGCCGATTCGAACGAGGTGTGGATGGACGTGCGGGTCGAGTCGGGCGGCAGGACGATCGGCCGCAGCGGCGGCCGGGCGCGCGACGGCGGGGTCGATCCCTGGTCGCACTTCGTCAACGCCTACGTGCTCGATCGCGACGGCAACCGCATCGACCGGCGCAACGCCCAGGACATCTTCGTGCCGCTCTACTCGCACCAGATCCCGCCCGGGGCAGCCGACGTCGTCCACTACCGGCTCGACGTGCCCCGCGACGTGCGCGCGCCGATCACGGTCGAGGCGCGGCTCCAGTACCGGAAGTTCGACACCACCTACATGCAGTACGTCTTCGGCGCCGACTACGTCAACGACCTGCCGGTGATGACCCTGGCGGAGGATCGGATCACCTTCCCGGTCGCCGGCGGGTCCGCGCCGGCGGGCGGGGCCGAGCCCGCGGCCGTCGAACCGGACTTCCCCGAGTGGCAGCGCTGGAACGACTACGGCATCGCGCTCCTGCTCAAGGGCGGCAAGAGCAAGGGCGAGCTGCGCCAGGCGGAGGAGGCCTTCCGGCGCGTCGAGGCGCTGGGCCGTCCCGACGGGCCGCTCAACCTGGCGCGGGTCTACCTCGAGCAGGGCACCGTCCAGACCGAGGCGATCGAAGCGCTCCGGCGCGCCGCGAGCTTCGAGCCGCCGGCGCCCGCCTGGTCGGTGGCTTGGTTCACCGGCCTGGTCAACAAGCAGAACGGCTACCTCGACGAGGCGATCGAGAACTTCCAGAGCATCGTCGATCTGGACGACGACGAGACCCGGCGACGCGGCTTCGATTTCAGCCAGGACTACCGGCTGCTCAACGAGCTCGGCCAGACGCTGTTCGAGCGCGCGAAGCAGGAGCGGGGCGAGGCGCGGCTCACGAGCCGCACGGCGCTGCTGACCCGGGCGCGCGAGCAGTTCGAGACCGCCCTCGAGCTCGACCCCGAGAACGCCACCGCGCACTACAACCTCTACCTGATCCACAAGCAGCTCGAGGAGCCGGAGACGGCCGCGACCCACTTCGCCCTCTACTCGAAGTACAAGCCCGACGACAACGCCCGCGACCGGGCGATCGCCATCCATCGCGCGGCGAACCCGGCCGCCGATCACGCCGCCGAGGCGATCGTGATCTACGACCTGCGCCGACCGGGCGCCTACGAGCTCGACGGACCGGCGCCGGCCGGCGTCGAGCGGGTCGCGGCGAGCGCCGCCGGTCCGTAGCCGCCAATCTGACCTACAATCGGGCACTTCTGAGCGCGTGACTCGAGCTCCGACCGACCGAGCCCCGGGCCGGGTCAAGCGCCGCCCCTACGGTGGTCATCAGACAGTCCGCGGAGGAGAGACAGCTTGACGGAAGACCCGCGCCAACCCGATAGCCCGGCGGAGGAGCTCGTCCCCGCCGACGATTCGATCATCGGCCGCGCCCTGCGCTGGTCGGCCCTGGCGCTGGTGATCGGCGCCGCGGCGATCGGCGCGCTGCTCTGGCTGGCCCGGCGGCCGGCGGAGGTGGCGCCCGAGCAGACCCTGGAGCGGACGGCGCCGGTGGCCGTCGACACCGCCGTCGAGGCGCCACCGGTCCGGTTCGTCGACGTCACCGCCGAGGCCGGCATCGATTTCGTGCACGTCAACGGCGCCGAGGGCGACAAGCTGCTCCCCGAGACGATGGGCAGCGGCGCCGCGTTCTTCGACTACGACAACGACGACGATCCCGATCTGCTGCTGGTGAACTCGACCTACTGGCCGCACTCCGCGGCGCGGCCTGCCGGGCCCTCGCAGCGGCCGCGGAGCGCTCTCTACGGCAACGCCGGTGGCGGCCGTTTCGAGGACGTGAGCGCCGCGGCCGGGCTCGACCTGTCGCTCTACGGAACAGCGGCCGCCGTCGGCGACTACGACGGCGACGGCTGGCGGGATCTGTTCATCGCCGCGGTGGGCGAGAACCGGCTGCTCCGCAACGTGAATGGCCGCTTCACCGACGTGACCGCGGCGGCCGGCGTCGCCGGCGCGGCCGACGAGTGGAGCACCAGCAGCGCGTTCGTCGACTACGACGGCGACGGCGACCTCGACCTCTTCGTCTGCAACTACGTCCGCTGGTCGAAGGAGATCGACCTGCAGCTCGACTATCGCCTGACCGGCGTCGGCCGCGCCTACGGCCCGCCGTTGAACTACGAGGGGACGTTCCCCTATCTCTACCGCAACGAGGGCGACGGCACCTTCACCGACGTGTCGGCCGAGAGCGGCGTCCAGGTGCGCAACGAGGCGACCGGCGGGCCGGTGGCCAAGGCGCTCGCGGTGGCGCCGGTCGACGTCGATCGCGACGGCCGGATCGACCTGCTGGTGGCCAACGACACGGTCCGCAACTTCCTCTACCACAACCAGGGCGACGGCACGTTCCAGGAAGTCGGCGAGCTCTGGGGGCTGGCCTACGGCCGCAACGGCGAGGCCACCGGCGCGATGGGGGTCGACGCCGGCCACTACCGCAACGACGGCGAGCTCGGCTTCGCGATCGGTAACTTCGCCAACGAGATGACCTCGCTCTACATCTCGCAGGGCGACCCGACGTTCTTCGCCGACGAGGCGATCGGCGAAGGCATCGGCGCGCCCAGCCGCCTGATGTTGAGCTTCGGCGTGCTGATGTTCGACTACGACCTCGACGGCCGCCTCGACCTGCTCCAGGTCAACGGCCATCTGGAGAGCGAGATCAACTCGGTCGACCCCAGCCAGACCTACGAGCAGCCCTCGCAGCTCTTCTGGAACGCCGGGCCGGAGCAGCGTCAGGGCTTCGTGCCCGTGGACCTCGCCACGGCCGGCGATCTG
>JBFGLX010000367.1:0-3324 GCA_041575955.1 Thermoanaerobaculia bacterium | reverse complement strand
GGCGGCATCTACGACCAGCTCGGCGGCGGCTTCCACCGCTACGCCACCGATGGCGAGTGGAAGATCCCGCACTTCGAGAAGATGCTCTACGACAACGGCCTGCTGCTCGAGCTCTACGCCCGCGAGTGGGCGCGGGAAGAAGACCCCGAGATGGCGCGGGTGGCGCGTGAGACGGTCGGCTGGCTCGAGCGCGAGCTGAGCTCCCCGGAGGGCGCCTTCCAAGCGGCGCTCGACGCCCAGACCGACGGCGTCGAAGGGGCCTTCTACGTCTGGACCGCCGACGAGCTGCGGGCGGTGCTGGGCGCCGAGGACTTCGGCTTCCTGGCGCCGCTCTACGGCTTTGACGGAGCGCCCTTCTTCGAGGGCCGGCACTACGTGCTGCACCTGCCGCGGCCGCTCGCCGAGCAGGCGGACAAGCGCAAGACCTCGCTCGCGGAGCTGCTCGGCCAGATCGAGCCGCTGCGGGCGCGTCTGTTCGAGGCGCGCCGGCAGCGCCAGCCGGTGCTGACCGACCGCAAGATCCTGACCGACTGGAACGGCATGGCGATCGCCGGCGTCGCCGAGGCGGGACGGCTGCTGCCGGAGCCGGCGTTCGTGGCCCGGGCAAGCCGCGCCGCCGAGGGTGTGCTCGAGCTCCTGCGACCTGGCGGCGAGCTCCTGCACGTCAAGCGTGGCGAGCAGCGGCCGGTCGCGGCACTGCTGTCGGACTACGTCTTCCTGGTGCGGGGGCTGCTGGCGCTCGATCGGGCCGCCCCGGGCGAGGGCTGGCTGGCGCTCGCGGCCGACCTGACCGCCGAGCAGATCGATCGCCTGGAGGACCCGGAGGGCGGGTTCTTCACCGCGGCGGCGAGCGACCAGGTTCTCTGCCGGAGCAAAGAAGCGTTCGACGGCGCCACCCCGGCCGCCAACGCGATCGCCGCGCTCAACCTGATCGAGCTCGGCGAGCGGACCGGCGAGGAGCGCTGGCGGGAGGCCGCGGCGCGCACCCTGCGAGCCTTCGCCGGTCTGGTCGAGCAGCTCCCGGACGGCGCCCGGACGCTGGCGCTCGCGGCCCGCAGGTACGCGACGGCGTTCGGCTCGGACTCGGCGGTCGGGACGCGGCCGGCCGCTGCCGGCCAGGCGGCGGCCCCGGGCCCGGTGACCGTCACCGCGAGCTGGCGGGGCGAGCCGGACGCCGACGGCTGGCGCGGCTTCGCCGTGACCCTCGAGATCGCCGACGGCTGGCACGTCTACGGCCGCTCGGACGCGCCGGTCACGTCCATCGACGTCGCCTCGGCCGACGGCGAGCTCCGGGATCTCGCCTATCCGGGCGGCGACGGCGAGCTCGAGCTGGACGGGCGCGCGATCGAGGTCCACACCGGCACGACCGTGATCGAGGGCGCCGCGCGGGTGGCTTCCGGCGGCCTGGCGCTCGAGGTCTCGTTCCAGCCTTGCGATGCGACCCGCTGTCTGGCGCCGGTGACGCGCAGGGTCGGGCTCGCGCCCTAGCGCGCCGGCGGGCCATTGCGGTCTGAGCGCCGAGGCCGTCCGGCGATATACTGATCGCGATGAGAGTGCGCGCCAAACGCATCGCCCGACTCGCCCTGCCGCTCGCTCTCCTGGCCGGCGGGCTGGCGGCGATCGGCCAGGAGGGCGAGGACTCGCCCGAAGTCGTGCACGTCCAGGTCGACTCGATCATCCACCCGGTCTCGGTGCAGTTCATGATCGAAGCGATCGAGGAGGCCGAGACGACCGCGGCCGACGCCCTGGTGATCGAGCTGTCGACCCCGGGCGGCCTGGTCGAGTCGATGCACAAGCTCCTGCCGCGCATGCTCGAGTCGCGGGTACCGATCGTGGTCTACGTCTCGCCGAGCGGCTCGCGCGCCGCCTCGGCCGGCTTCTTCATCCTGATGGCGGCCGATCTCGCCGCCATGGCGCCGAGCACGAACACCGGCGCGGCCGCCACGATCTCGGGCGACGGCAGCGACATCGAAGGGACGCTCGGCGAGAAGATCGAGCAGGATGCCCTGGCCACGATCCGCTCCCTCGCCACGCGCAACGGCCGCAACGTCGAGCTCGCCGAGGCGGCGGTCCGGGAGAGCCGCTCGTACACCGCCGACGAAGCGCTCGAAGGCGGCCTGATCGACGTCATCGTGCCGAACCTGCCGGCCCTGCTCGAAGAGATCGACGGCCGCGAGGTGGCCGGCCCCGACGACGCGAAACGGACGTTGCGAACGGCCGACGCTTCGGTCCGGGAGCTGGAGATGTCGGCGTTCCAGCGCTTCCTGGCGACCATCGCGCACCCGAACATCGCCTACATCCTGATGACCCTGGGCGGGCTGGGTCTCTACTTCGAGCTCTCCAACCCGGGGGCCATCCTGCCGGGAGTCGTCGGCGGTATCTGCCTCATCCTGGCCTTCTTCGCCCTGTCGGTCCTGCCGGTGAACTACGCCGGCATCGCCTTGATCCTGCTGGCGCTCATCTTCTTCATCGCCGAGGTGAAGGTGGTCAGCTTCGGCCTGCTGACGGTCGCCGGCGTCATCTCGCTGGTGATCGGCTCGCTGATGCTCTTCAAGAGCCCCGACGGGGCGATCGGCGTCAGCCTCGACGTGATCCTGAGCGTCTCGCTGTTCGCCGCGGTGGTGGTCGCGTTCCTGACGTTCATGGTGGTGCGCGCCCACAGACAGCAGGTGCGGACCGGCGTCGAGGGGCTGGTGAACGAGCGCGGCGTGGCGCGGACGGATCTCGACCCCCGCGGCAAGGTCTTCGTGCACGGCGAGATCTGGGACGCGGTCAGCGCCGACGCTGTAGAGTCCGGGGATCCGGTCGCCGTCGAGGCGGTGGAGGGGATGCTGCTGCGGGTCCGGGGCCTCACCGGCGCCGCCCGCGGGAGCGTGGAATCGACGGACATCGAGACTTGAACCGATTCAATCTTTACGAGGTGGCGTAATGGGTATCTACGGTCTGGCCTTCGTGGCCTTCCTGGGACTTATCGTGCTCAGCCGGTGGATCAACATCCTCAACGAATACGAGCGCGCGGTGACCTTCTGGCTGGGACGGCTCGGCAAGGAAGCGAAGGGCCCGGGCCTGGTGTTCATCTTCTGGCCGTTCGAGCGCATGGTGAAGATGTCGCTGCGGACCGTCGTTCACGACGTGCCGTCGCAGGACGTGATCACCCGCGACAACGTCTCGGTGAAGGTCAACGCGGTGGTCTACTTCCGGGTGGTCGAGCCCATGAAAGCGGTGGTGGAGGTCGAGAACTATCTCTTCGCGACCAGCCAGATCGCCCAGACCACCCTGCGGTCGGTGCTCGGCCAGGCCGATCTCGACGAGCTCCTCTCCGAG
>JBFGLX010000366.1:0-3331 GCA_041575955.1 Thermoanaerobaculia bacterium | reverse complement strand
GCGGTCGAGATCGCGATCGGCGCCAGCAGCACGGCGGCGGCGTTGTTGCTCATGGTGTCGGTCATCACCGAGGTCATCAGGTAGACGGCGGCGAGCACGGCGACCGGACCCATGTGCCCCACCATGTCGACCGCGTTGCCGGCGATCAGCCCGGCCGCGCCGCTCTTCTGCATGGCGATGCCGAGCGGCAGGATGCCGCCGAGCAGGAAGATCACCTGCCAGTTGATGGCGTGATAGGCCTCCTCCACCCGCAGGCAGCGGGTGAGCACCATCGCCAGGCAGCCGAGGAGCGCGGTGACCAGGATCGGCATCACGTTGAAGGCGGCGAGCCCGACCACCGCGGCCAGGATCGCCAGCACCAGGGGCGCCTTGTGCTTCAGCGCCACGCCCGGCACCTCGTCGAGCACGATGAAGTTCTCGTCGTTGCGCAGCGCCTTGATCTGGGCCTCGTGAGCCTGAATCAGCAGCGCGTCGCCGAGGCCCAGGCGCACCGTGTTGAGCTTGTCGCGAATCGTCTCGCCGCGGCGCTGGATCGCCAGCACCAGCGACTTGTATCGGTTGCGAAAGTCGAGCTCCTTGAGGTTGTGTCCGATCAGATCCGATTCGGGTGCCACCAGCGCCTGCACCAGCCGCAGGTCCTCGGTCTGCAGCGTCGCGTCGCGCAGCTTGAACTCGACGTTGAGCTCCAGCTTGGCCGAGTCGCGCAGCCGCATCAGCTCGCGAATCTTGCCGCGCACCAGCAGAACGTCGCCCGCCTTGAGCGCCTGCCGCAGCGGCGCCCAGACGGCCTCGGTCACGTGCAGGAGACGCAGGACGGTGACGTCGTGGTCCTGCCCCAACCGGCTCTCGAGCACCGACTTGCCGATCAGGGGCGACGACTCGCCGACCCGCAGCTCGGTGATGTACTCGCCGAGCTGGTAGGTGATGGCAAGCTCCTGCGCCTGGCGCTCGGGGAGCAGCCAGCGTCCGAAGATCAGGAAGAAGAGGACGCCGGCGGTGAACAGGATCAGCCCCATCTTGCTGAACTCGAACATGCTGAAGGCGCCGTAGCCGGCCTGGTCCGAGATCGAGCTGACCAGCAGGTTGGTCGAGGTGCCGACCAGCGTGCAGACGCCACCGAACTGCGAGGCGTAGGAGAGCGGAATCAGCAGCCTCGAAGCGGCGATCTTGCGCCGGTTGGCGACGATCATCACCAGCGGGATGAACACCGCCACCGCGGCGGTGTTATTGACGAAGGCCGAGATCACGGTGATCGTGCCCATGATCACCACCAGGGCGGTGAAGTAGCTGCGCCCGAAGCGCACCATCAGTTGTCCGATGGCGGCGGTGGCGCCGGTCTTCTGCAGGCCGGCGCTGAGCACGAACATCGCGGCGACCGTCACGGTAGCTGGATTGCTGAAGCCCGAGATGCCCTCCTCGGGGGTGACCAGGCCGAAAGCGAGCAGGGTGCCCAGGACCAGGAGCGCCACGAAATCGATCGGGTACTTCTCCGAGACGAACAGGGCGACCGCTCCGACGAGGATCGTCAGGACCAGGATCGAATCGAATGACATCGCCGCGAGTTTATGCGAAGTTCTCCGCCAGCCTATCCGAAGGTCGCCGCCAAAGGCCCGCGGGCAGGGCTTGACGATTCGCTAACGCGCCTCGCGCACCCAGCGCCTGAGGAGCCCCGAGAGCACGTCGCCGAGAATCACCAGCAGGGCGCCGAGCAGGATGAAGAAGAGCATCGTGTCGGGCTGCTGGCGCGCGCGCGCGTCCTGGATCCAGAAGCCGATCGACACGATCCCGAGCAGACCGAGGACCGTCGCCTCGCGCACGCAGGTCTCCCAGCGGTAGAAGAAGTAGAGCAGGAAGCGCGGCAGGGCGATCGGCGCCACCGCCCAGCCGGCGATCTCCAGCCGGCCGGCGCCCACCGACCGCAGCGACTCGAGCGGCGCCGGCTCGAGGGCTTCGACGACCTCGGCGTTCAGGCGGCCCAGGATGCCGGCGTTGTGGAGCATCAGGGCGAGCACCGCCGGCCAGGAGGTCGGACCCAGCACGCCGATCAGCAGGAACACCCAGACGTACTCGGGGATGGAGCGTAAGAACATCTGGACGAGCCGGGTGCCGGCGACGGCCAGCCGCCAGAACAGGCGCACGCCGGTCCCGGCCGGGCGCGGACCGGGCAGGAAGGGCTCGGGAGTCGCCAGGTTGCGGGCAGCGGTCAGGGTCGAGATGCCGCCGAGGGCGCCGGCGAGCACGATCGCCGCCACCGAGATCGCCAGGGTGGCGACCGCCGCCTCGAAGCCGCGGTCGGACCAGAGCTCGCTGGCCCAGGCCGCGAGCCCCGGGAGGGTGACGCCGCTCTCGCGCAGCGGATAGGGGACCAGCTCGCCGGCGAACCGGGCCAGGCTCGCCCACCGGCGCTCCGACAGGAGATCGCTCGAGATCAGCCCGCCGACGAGCCAGGCGTAGGCGGCCAGCGCCGCCAGCCCGTAGCAGCTCCAGCGCACGAAGGGCCGGGTCGGCCGCGCGCGGCGCAGGGCCTCGATCCGGCGCAGGCGCTCGCGGTCGGTCACGAGATCATCGCCCGCCGCAGGCGCCCGCTCCACCAGTCGAGCGCCAGGACCAGCAGGAAGAGGGTGTAGAGATAGGTCCACACCTCGCCGTAGTGGAGATTCTCGAACGAGGCGGAGAGGTAGTAGCCGAGGGTCGGGAAGCCGAAGAAGCCGAGCACCGCCGAGGACCGCACGGCGCACTCGAAGCGGTAGAAGGCGTAGGCGGCGAGATCCGGCAGCGCCACCGGCAGCAGGCCGAAGCAGAAGATCTGCAGCCGATCGGCGCCGGCGAGGCGCAGGGCGCCACCGGCCGCCCGGGGCGCCTCGTCCAGGATCTCGGAAAACACCTTGGCGACCGTGCCGGCAAAGGGAATCGCGATCGCCACCACCGCCGCCACCGGGGTGAAGCCCAGGGCCGCCAGCAGCAGCACCGCCCAGAGCAGCTCGTGCACCGAGCGCAGCACGGCGATGTAGATTCGCGCCCCGAGATGCAGCGCCCGCATCCCGAGCGCCCGGCTCCTGCCACCCGGCGTCCTCGGGGCGATCGGACGAGCGCGCCAGAAGCCCTCGGAGGCGAGGAACCCGAGCGGGATACCGAACAGCAGCGACAGCGACGCCGCGGCCGCCGCGAAGACGATCGTCGTCCGGACGGCGACGAGCGCCTTGGCCAGCAGCGGCACGGTGCCGTCTGGAACCGCGGCCTCGTAGGTCAGCGCCGGCGTCAGCGCCCGGCCGAAGAACTCCCGCGCGAGTCCCATCCTGCCGCCGTCGGGCACCAGCTCGCGGGGGTCGAG
>JBFGLX010000365.1:0-3357 GCA_041575955.1 Thermoanaerobaculia bacterium | reverse complement strand
TGCGGGTCGAGCGCGTCTTCCTCGACGAGCAGATCGGCGAGGTCGAGAGCTACTGCCAGCGCTTCGAGCGGCACGTGGGGATGAGCGTCGAGAGCTACCTCGGCCTGCCCGGCGCGCCGGAGCCGGAAGTCCCGTCGTAGGGCTCGATCGGAGTCGCCCGACTCAGAACCGCACGTGCTCGATGAAGAACGTCGAGGTGTCGACCTCGCCGTCGGCGAGCCACTGCGCCAGCGTCCGGGTGAGCACGAACTGACCGGCGGGCTCGCGGTCGGTGGTGCTCAGCAGGAGCTCGAACTCGGACGCCCTGGACGGGTAGAGGTCGCGGGTGTGCAGCAGGGCGCGCGACGCCACCTCCAGGGCGCGGAAGACCGCCGCCTCCGAGTTGGTCGTCAGGTCGATCAGCAGGCGGTCGGGCGCGCTGCCCTGGGAGATCAGTACCTGCTCGACCCCCTGGGCCCGGAAGATGCGCTGGACCTCGGACGCCATCTGGGGATCCGAGAACGGCCGGCGCGGCAGATCCAGGAGGTCGCCGCCGCCGCTGGCGGCCCGGGCGGGCGGCTCGACCGGCGGCAGCGGGCGCTTGGCGAGCGGCCGGTCGGCCACTCTCGACTTGCGATCGCCGACGAGGTCCGAGAGCGAGCCTTCGGCCTCGGGCGGGTCGTCGGCCGGCAGCTCGGTCAGGTGGCCGTCGTCGAGCACCAGGGCGCTGCCGTAGCCGCCCTGGTTGGCCTCACGGGTGCGCTCCTGGTCGATCTCGGCCGCCGCGAGCGACGTCCGGGCGCCGTTCTGCAGGGTGATGAACGCCTGGTCGCCGCGGATCTCGTACTTCTCCTTGGCCGTCAGGCGGGAGCCGTCCTTGAGATAGATGATGTAGGCGAACGACGGCGCCGCCAGCGACGACACCAGCAAGGTCAGCAGCAGCGGTTTCCAAGCGCGCATCTGTCGTGGTCTCTCCGGTCCCCGGTTTTCTCTGTCCGGCCAGCGCGTCGCGCCCCGTGCGGGCGCCTCCAGGCCCTATAATCATACCCTGCCGGCCCACGGACGGGAGCGGCAGGGGTCACAGGAGGCACTCGACCATGTTGGTGGTGATGCGGATGGACGCTTCGGAGGAGGACATCCGGGGCGCGGTCCGGAAGATCGAATCTCACGGCCTGAAGGCCCACCCGATACCGGGTGCGCAGCGCACGGCCATCGGAATCACCGGCAACATCGGCATCGTCGAGCCCGTGCTGTTCGAGACCCTGCCGGGGGTCCTGGAGGTGATCCAGGTCAGCCACCCCTACAAGCTGGTGTCGCGCGAGTTCAAGGCCGAAAAGAGCGTCATCGACGTCGGCGGGGTGAAGATCGGCGGCCGCGACCTGGTGGTGATCGCCGGGCCCTGCTCGGTCGAGAGCTACGAGCAGACCGCCCGCATCGCCCGGGCGGTCAAGGAGGCCGGCGCGCACCTGCTGCGCGGCGGCGCCTACAAGCCCCGCACGAGCCCCTACAGCTTCCAGGGGCTCGGCCGCGAGGGCCTCGAGATCCTGGCGCGGGTGCGGGAAGAGGTCGGCCTGCCGGTGGTGACGGAGGCGCTCGACATCGACGTCCTCGACCTGGTCGCCGAGTTCTCGGACATGGTGCAGATCGGCGCCCGCAACATGCAGAACTACACGCTGCTCAAGCGCGCGGGGCGCTGCGGCCGGCCGGTGCTGCTCAAGCGCGGCATGAACGCCACGGTCACCGAGCTGCTGCTCGCCGCCGAGTACATCCTGGACGAGGGCAACGACCAGGTGGTCCTGTGCGAGCGGGGCATCCGGACGTTCGCCGACCACACGCGCAACACGCTCGACGTGGCCGCGATCCCGGCGGTCCAGCGCATCAGCCACCTGCCGATCATCGCCGATCCCAGCCACGCCGCCGGCAAGCGCGACAAGGTGGTGGCGCTGTCGCGGTCGTCGGTCGCGGTCGGCGCCGACGGCCTAATGGTCGAGGTGCACGACGCGCCCGAGGAGGCGCTCTCGGACGGCAATCAGGCGCTGAGCCCGGACATGTTCGTCGACCTGATGGCGGAGATCCGCGCCCTGGCGCCGGTCGTCCAGCGGGGCGTGCCGAGCTACGTGGGTTCCTGAGGTGCGCACCCCGAACCGAGCCGCGCGGCCCGCCCTGCTCCTGCTCGAGGACGGATCGGTCTTCGAGGGGACCGGCGCCTCCGCCGGCACGCGCTTCGGCGAGGTCGTCTTCAACACCTCGATGACCGGCTACCAGGAGATCTTGACCGATCCGTCCTATCGCGGCCAGATCGTCGTCATGACCCTGCCCCACATCGGCAACTACGGCATCAGCGCCGCGGTCGCCGAGTCGGCGAGGCCGTGGGTCGAAGGGTTCGTCGCCCGTCAGTTCACCGCCCGGCCCTCGAGCCACGGCAGCGAGGAGGACCTGCTCACCTACCTGGACCGCCACGCGGTGCCGGCGCTCGACGGCCTCGACACGCGCGCGGTGGTGCGCCGGGTTCGGGAGCGGGGCGCGATGCGCGGCGTCGTGACCACCGAGCGCTCGGACGTCGACGCCCTCCTCGCCGAGGTCAAGGAGCAGCCGAGCATGGCCGGCCGGGCGCTGGTCGACGAGGTCTCATGCCAGGCGCCCTTCGAGGTGGCGCCGCCCGCCGGCGTCGAGCCCACCCGCCACCTGGCGGTCTACGACTTCGGCGTCAAGGCCAACATCCTGCGCTCGCTGGCGAGCCGCGGCGCCCGCGTGACCGTCCTGCCGGCGCGCACCCCGGCGAGCGCCTGCCTGGAGCTGGGCGTCGACGGCGTCGTGCTCTCGAACGGCCCCGGCGACCCGGAGCCGCTCACCGGCATCGTCGGCGAGGTGCGCGAGCTGGTCGAGGCGGGGATGCCGATCTTCGGCATCTGCCTCGGGCACCAGCTCCTCGGCCTGGCCATGGGGGGCCGCACCTTCAAGCTCAAGTTCGGCCACCACGGCGGCAACCAGCCGGTCCGCGACCTGGCCACCGGCCGGATCGTGATCACCAGCCAGAATCACGGCTTCGCCATCGATCCCGAGTCGCTGCCCGACAGCTGCCAGGTCACCGAGACCAATCTCAACGACGGCACCGTCGAGGCGTTCGCCGTCCGCGACCGGCCGGTGTTCTCGGCCCAGTACCACCCCGAGGCCGCGCCGGGTCCGCACGACGCGTCGCCGCTGTTCGACCGGTTTCTCGAGGCACTGTAGCCTGAGCTGCGGGGGCGCCGCCCAGCCCTTCAGCTGGCGGCACGGGTTCGAATCCCGTTTGGGACACCCATTCTGACAACTGTCCGACGGACAACTGTCCGCATTCGTGGGGGGCGGGCTCCGGCCACCACGGCATCGGGACGCAAC
>JBFGLX010000364.1:0-3364 GCA_041575955.1 Thermoanaerobaculia bacterium | reverse complement strand
GCCGCCTGCAGGATGGCATCGAGGCTGAAGGTGTTCAGCACGTTGCCCAGGCTGATGTCGAGAAAGCCGTTGCGGGCGCCGGTGAGCAGCCGGACGCCGCCGTCGACCGAGCCCTGGTTGGGGAACTGCAGGCCAGTGGTGTTGCCGGTCGCGGGGCTCGCGAGGCCGTTGAAGTCCCAATCGATGCCCAGCGTCCGGCTGAACCGCTTGGTGGTCTCGATGATGCGCGCCTCGATCATCACCTGGGGCTCGGGGATGTCGAGCTGCTCGATGATCGCGATCACCGAATCGATGAAGTTCGGCAGCTCCTTGATGATGAGCGTGTTGGTGCGCCGGTCGACCACTACCGACCCGCGCTGGCTCATGATGCTGGCGCCGCCGCCGCTCGCGAGCACGTTCGCGACCTGGGACGCCTCGGCGTAGCTGACCCGGCGCACGATCGTACGCAGCGGAATCGACATCGCCTTGGCGGCGCGCAGCCGCTGCTGCTCCTCGGCCTCCGCTCGCAGCTGGTCGACCGGCGCGATCCG
The DNA here is from genome assembly GCA_041575955.1 of Thermoanaerobaculia bacterium. Taxonomy (GTDB): domain Bacteria; phylum Acidobacteriota; class Thermoanaerobaculia; order Multivoradales; family JAHEKO01; genus JAHEKO01. The sequence goes on along the minus strand of JBFGLX010000364.1, from coordinate 2,834 downwards.
CATGATGCTCCCCTCGAGCTCGTAGTCGAGGCCGTTGATCTTCAGCACCTGCTCGAGCGCCTGATCCCAGGGAACTTCGGTCAGCTCGACCGTCACCGAGCCGGAGACGCCCGGCTGGACGACGATGTTGAGACCGCTGAGCTGGGCGAAGGTGCGCAGGACGTCCTTGATGTCCGAGTCCTTCAGGCTCATGGTGATCGGCTCGCCCTCGTAGGTCTTCTCGGGGCTACCGATCGATCGGGCCATCGGCGACGCCGCGGCCGCCGGCTCGTCGTAGCCGTAGGACGGCTCGGCGACCGGCTCGGCGGGCTCCGCCCAGGGCTCCGGCTCCGGCGCCGGCGGCGGCGCCTGCGCCACCACGACGGGCTCCGGCATCGGCGCCGCGACCGGCGCGTCGGTAGCCGGCTCCGGCATCACCTCGGCGACCTGCGCCTCGGCGGCCGGCTCGGCCCAGCTCGACTCGGTGGCCTCTTCCCAGACGACCTCATCGTCCGCAGCGGCGTCCTGGGCCGGAACGGCGGCCAGAGCTGCCGGCTCACTCGGCGCGGCCGGCTCCTCGATCGGGTCTCCGGACGGCTCTGCCGCCGGCGCTGCCAACGCCTCTTCGACCGGCTCCTCGAACGTCTCTTCCAGCGGCTCCTCGAACGCCTCTTCAACCGGCGCTTCGAACGAATCTGCGACCGGCTCCTCGAAGGTCTCTGCGACCGGCGCTTCGAACGCGACGGGCACGGCCTCGGGCTCTACCTCCGCGGGCTCCGCCTCCGCCAGCGCCGCGCTCGGGTCGCCGACCGTCGGCGCGGGCTCGTCCCAGGCGCTTGCCGGCTCCGCTTCGGCGACGTCGGCGGCGCCCTCGGTCGAGCCCTCCGCCGGCTGGAAAGCGGTCGCTTCGAGCACCGGAGCCGCCGACGGCTCGGCCTCGGCCTCCGCGTCTTCGGCGAACATCGGCGCGGCGTCGCCGGCGAAGGTGAGCGACAGCCCGGCGCCCGTGCTCTCGATCAGCGGAACGATGGGCAGGTTCAGATCGACGACCACCCGCGCCACCAGGTCGGGCTGCTGCTTGAACTGCGCCAGCCGCACTCGCCGGACGCGATCGTCCTCGACCGGCACCTGGGTCACGCTGGCGTTGTTGACCACTCCGCCCAGATCGAGCACGAACCGATCCGGGTTCTTCAGGGTGAACGTCGAGTAGCGGAACTCGCCGTCGCCGACGACGTGCACCACCGTCGAGCCGACGGCCGAGCTGACGTCGACGCCGTACATGTGGGCGGCGCTGCCGCCCTCCTCCGACGGGCTCGGCTGACCGGGCGCGTCGACGCCGCTGACGGCCGGCGCCGGCTCGAAAACCGGTGCGGGCGTGGCCGCCCAGGTGGCGGCAGCGACGGCCGCCCCCGGGTCGAGATCCACCTGATCGGCCGCCGCGAGCTGCTCGACCGCCGTGGCGCCGGCCACCGGTGGCGGCAGGGCCGGCCGGCTGCGAACCGGCGTCAGATCGACGACCAGTCGGCTGCCGTCCGCGGCCACGAAATGCTCGGCCTCGGTGGTCGTGCGAACCACGAGCTGGGTCAACGGCCCATCGTTCTCGTCCCGGACCTCGAGATGCGCCGACTCGACCATTCCCTGAGCGAGGCTGACGTCGGCCAGCCGGGCGACCGGCATGGTGTTGGGCAGCTCGACCACGAGGTTGCCGCTGGCGTCCCGGTAGCTGGTCCACACCAGCTCGCCCGAGGTGGACACCTCGAGCTGCATGCCCGGCGCTTCGTCGTACAGCTCGACCGCCTGGATCTCGAGCGGGCCACTGGCAGCGGCGGTCGCCGCCGGGGTCGTCAGTGTCGCCGGCGACGCCGGCAGCGGAGCGACCGCTGCGCAGAATGCCAGGACCGACAGCACCGCCGGAGTCCACCTCGACGCTCGGCCGGGCTCGTGGCCGGTTCTACTGAATGTCGCGACGTTGAACATGTCGTTCTTGCCTCCCTCCCGTGAGCAGAGCTACGGGTTGAGCTTCTTGGTCACCTCGCGGAACGGCTTCATCTCTTGAAAGTCATTGACCATCTGGCGGAAGCGCACCGAGTCCGCGGTGATGGCGACGACGTCACCGTCGTGAAATTCGTCCCCGACGCGGATCAGAAAGCTCTTGTCCTGGTCGGGGGACTGGACCTGAGCGACCGGACCCTCCGGCATCAAGAAGATGCCGGTCAGGGTGACCTCGTCGATCAGGCAGCCGGTCGGGCATTCGCCCTGGGGCCGGGCGACGGGTGCGTTGCGCTTGCGAGCCAGCGAGACGAACGGGTCGCGCCGGCGGCCGGCGTCGTAGGAGTAGCTCCCCTCGATCATCGCTTCCTCGTCGCGCAGGAGGTTCTCCATCTCTTCGAAATCGTCCTCGGACCCGGTCGTCGGACTCGCTTCCGAGCGAGCTTCCTGGTCGGTCCGATCGGCCTGATCGGCCGGTTCGGCCGGCTCCGTCGACCGCGCCGTCACCGGCGCCACCGAGACGATCAGCGCGCCGATCAGCAGTAGTGCCAGCCGCGTCATCTCGATACCCCCTCGCCGGGCATCGGCTCCGTCTCCTTGTAGACGAAGGTCTTGGCCCGGAAGCTGGCCGACAGCGTGTGCACCGAGTCGCCCCTCGAGAGCGCATCGACCGACAGGTCCTCGACGTTGATGATCCGCGAGAACCGGCTGATGCGCTCGAACAGCAGCGCCAGGTTGTGGTAGGAGCCCTGCAGGCTGATCGAGATCGGCCACTCGGTGTAGAAGTCATGATCGACCTCGCTGCCCGGAGTGAAGCGGAGCAGCTCGAAATCGCCCTGCTCGGTCAGGCTGCGGATCCGCCGGAG
>JBFGLX010000363.1:0-3366 GCA_041575955.1 Thermoanaerobaculia bacterium | reverse complement strand
GCCGTCCTCGAGGATCGTGAAGTCCGAGGCGGTCAGCCCCTCGACCGGCCGCGACTCCTTGTCGAGGACGGCGACGTAGAGCTCGACGAACTGGATGTCGACCTCCTCGAGGTAGTCGGGCGCGTTGACGTAGACCAGGTCCTCGGTGAAGTTGCCGTCGGGCTGGTAGGCGACCGCGCGCACGTAGGCGAGCTGCTCGTCGGTAGGCAGCAGGATCGGCTGTACGAAGGGGGGCTGGAAGAGGGTCGCCACCAGCTGGTCGTTGAGGTAGAACTCGACCTTCTTGACCGCCTGGTCCTGGGGCACGTCGACCTTGGCCTCGGCCCGCAGGCTGCGCTTGTACTTCTGGCCGCGGCGGGGCTCGACCAGCCGCACGGCGAACCGGTGGCTGCCGCTGTTGAGCTCTATCTCGTCGCGCGCCAGCTCGACGCCCTCGGAGTCGAACGCGACGGCGACGACGTTGCGCATCCTCGGCAGCGAGCCGAGATCGAGCTCGACGCTGAACGGCGGCGCGCGCTTGGTCAGGTTCTGGGCCTTGTCGACGGTGAAGGTGACGTAGGAGATGTCGTCGCCGGTGGTGATGGTGTCGAGCCGCACCAGGCCGGTCTGGAGCTCGCCGCGCGGGGGCACGATCCGCAGGGTGGTGTCGCCCGTCGAGATGGCGGCGTTGGCCTCCTCCAGCAGCCGGGCGGTCTCCGGGTCCGCGGGCGCCGCCCGGCGGACCTGGTCGACTTGGGGAACGTCCAGCTCGCTCGTCGACAGGAAGTACCGCTTGCTGTTGAGGTCCTCGAGCTTGACCACCATCTGGTAGGCGCCGGGGCGCAGGTAGCGCTCGAACACCAGCGGTATGGTCTCTCCTTCGGCCAGCGTGGCGGGGATGTTGAAGCTGTAGCGGAAGGTGTCGAACAGCTTGTCTTCGCGCAGCACCTCGCCGGTCAGGACGAAATTGAACGAGCGCGCCCCGGCGAGGTCGGCGACACCGGCCTCGGACTGGGCCACCGCCACCTGTCCCTGGACCACCGTGCGGGTCCTGTGGCGGGCGGGGAAGTCGTATCGCAGGTCGGCCTCGAACGTGAGCGCCCCCTCGGGCAGGTCGGTGCTCAACGCCTCGAAGGTCTCGATCCACTCGCCGCTCTGCGGCTGTTCGGGGCGCATGAGGTCGGCCACCAGGGTGCTGAAGCCGAGGTCGCCGTAGACCCGCGACATGTTGATCGCCGCCAGCACCGCGTCCCCCTCGGTAAAGCCGCAGTTGGTGGCGATGGTGTCGTAGAGCGCTCCCGGGTTGGCCAGCGGGTTGACGAACTGCATCAGCACACCCAACCCCTCGGTCGGGTACCAGAGACGGTAGCGGCCGGCCTGCCCCGGCTGGTAGAAGAGCAGCGCGATCTCCTGCCCGATCGACGGCGCCCGCTGGTAGTACCAGACCTGCCCCGGCCACAGATCGACGCAGTCGTAGTCGATCAGCGCGTCGGGATGGCCGTTGAGGAGCATGACCTTGGCGCGGTCGTCGAGGAGGTCGCCGGTGAGCCGCAGCGCATCCTCGGCGAGCGTCATCCAGCGGTCGCGAAACTCGTTGCGCGCCGTATCGGGGTAGGTGTCGCGCTCGTCCCAGAAGCGCTCGATGAAGGCGTCGCGCTGGTAGTCCTTCTGGATCTCGAGGAAGGCGTTGCGCTCCTTCTTGGTGATCAGCAGATCGACCGTGTCGAGCCAGATCTGGTATTTCTGCGGCAGATCCTTCTTTTTGAACTTCTTGGGCGCCCGCTCGTCGGCCTCCGCCACGGCGCCCGCCAGCAGTCCTACCAGGAGGACGGCCACGAGGCCGGCAGGCTTTCGCAGGGGTCTGGGCATTGGCGGTCGGATTCTAGCGGCCTCGGCCCGCCCTCGGCGGCCGGGTCCGCTGCTCTAGACTTAGCAGGAACCGTGCCGGGATGAGCGGTAGAATCGGCGCTGGCATGAACGCCGCCTACTTCGACAACAACGCGACCACCCCGCTCGACCCGCGGGTGCGCGAGGCGATGCTGCCGTGGCTGGGCGAGATGCACGGCAACACCTCGTCGGTGCATCGCTTCGGCCGGGCGGCGTCCGAGGCGCTGGAGCAGGCGCGCGAGCGGATCGCGGCGCTGCTCGGGGCGAGCCCGCCGGAGATCGTCTTCTGCGGCTCGGGGACGGAGGCCAACAACGCCGTGGTCTTCTCTTGCGGTCGCCGGCCGGGCCCGGGGGGCCACCTGGTGCTCTCGACGCTCGAGCACCCCTCCGTTCTGCGCGCCGCCGAGCGGCTCGAGTCGGCGGGCACCGCGGTCAGCCGGATCGCTCCCGGCCGTGACGGGCGGCTCGAGCCCGCCCGGCTGCTCGGCGCACTGCGCGCCGACACCCGGCTGGTCTGCCTGATGCTGGCGAGCAACGAGCTCGGCACCCTGCAGCCGGTGCGCGAGGTGGCCGCCGCCTGCCGCGAGCGCGGCGTGCCGGTGCTCTGCGACGCGGTCCAGGCGGCCGGCAAGGTGCCGGTGGACGTCAAGGAGCTGGACGTCGACTACCTGACCATCGGCGGCCACAAGTTCCACGGACCGCTGGGGGCGGCGGCGCTCTTCATTCGCAAGGGGGCGCCGCTCGAGCCGCTGCTCGTCGGGGGCGGCCACGAGCGCCGGCGGCGGGCGGGAACGGTCAACGTGCCGGCGGTCGTCGGCCTCGGCGTCGCCGCCGCGCTGGCCACCGGCGAGCTCGACGATCGGCGGCGGCAGCTGGCCGCCCTGCGCGACCGCTTCGAGCGCGGCCTGAAGGCGATCGGGGGCGTCGAGGTCCACTGCGCGACCTCGCCGCGGCTGCCGACGACCTGCCACCTGGCGGTGGCCGGCGTCCAGGGCGAAGCGCTGATGATCCGCCTCGATCTCGCGGGCTTCGCGGTCTCGACCGGCTCGGCCTGCTCGTCGGGCGTGGTCGAGCCCAGCTCGAGCCTGCTCACCATGGGCTTTTCCGAAGCCGAGGCGCTGGCGTCGCTGCGAGTGAGCTTCGGCATCTTCAACACCGCCGGCGAGGTCGACGCGCTGCTCGCGGCGCTCGAGCTCCAGGTGGCCGAGCTGCGCGAGCTGGCGCCGGCGTCCTCGTGAGCCGCGGTTCCGTTCCGAGAGCAAGACGTGTCAAGTAGCCCCTCGAGATTCGAACAAGCGAGTGCCGGGCGGGGGCGTCCTTCTCCCCCCGTGAGGGAGGGAGAGGGAATTGGGTACCGCGCGGGCGGGGAGGGTGAGGGGGGAGATCCGATGACCGGCGAGCTGACCGCGGTCGCGATGAGCGGCGGCCTCGACTCCTCGGCGGCCGCCTGGCTGCTGTCGCGCAACGGCGGGCGGGTGGTCGGGCTGTCGATGCTGCTCT
>JBFGLX010000362.1:0-3403 GCA_041575955.1 Thermoanaerobaculia bacterium | reverse complement strand
CCTACGACGGGACTTCCGGCTCCGGCGCGCCGGGCAGGCCGAGGTAGCTCTCGACGCTCATCCCCACGTGCCGCTCGAAGCGCTGGCAGTAGCTCTCGACCTCGCCGATCTGCTCGTCGAGGAAGACGCGCTCGACCCGCAACATCGGCACGAACATGGTCGACAGCCCGAGCGCCGGCGCCCGCCGCCGGGCGATCTGCCGAGCCCACTCGTCGAAGCTCGACAGGCCGATCCCGCGCACGGTGACGCCGGTGCCGTCGAGGCTCTCGAGGATGCCCCAGTACTTCTCGGTCGGATTCGCCAGATGGAGCAGCACCGGCGCGTGCGTTCGGAGCTGGCTCATTCCGCTGTCGGCGGCGCCGCCTCCCGGCGCTGGGAGAGCTCGAGCAGGACGCCACCGGCGCTCTCGGGATGGACGAACTGCACCCAGCAGCCACCGGCGCCCGGCGTCGGCTCGGGGCGCAGCAGGCGCTCGCCGGCCCGGCGCAGGCGCGCGTCGTCGGCGCGCACGTCGTCGGTCGCCAGGCAGAGGTGATGGATGCCCGGACCGCGCCGGGCCAGGAAGCGGGCGATCGGCGACTCCGGACCGAGCGGCTCGAGCAGCTCGATCCAGGCGTCGCCGCAGCGGATCATCGCCACCCGCACCCCCTCCTGGGGCACCTCTTCGATCTCCTCGACCTCCAGGCCGAGACGCTCCCAGAAGACCCGCGCCTCGGCGATCGATTCGACGGCGATGCCGATGTGGTCGATCGACTCGATCATCCGGCGACCTCTTCGCTCTCGCGCGGGGCGACCGCGCTGAACAGGCGGTCGGCCACCGAGTAGGGATCGTCGCGCGCCTCGAACGCGCGCTCGAGGGCGCTGTCGAGACCCACCAGCTCGTCGACGGCGGCCAGCACCCGCTCCTTGAGCAGGTTCTCGACCCGCAGGCGCAGGCGCGACCGGCGTCGGCGCTCGAGCCCGCTGCCGGTCTCGAGCCACTCCTGGTGGCGCCCGATCTCCGCCACCAGCTCCGCCACCCCTTCGCCGCGGCTGGCCACCGTCTTGACGATCGGCGGCTGCCACTCACGGCTCTCGACCAGGCTCAGCACCATCTCGAGGTCGCGCACCGCGCGCTCGGCGCCGTCCCGATCGGCCTTGTTGACCACGAACAGATCCGCGATCTCCATGATGCCGGCCTTGATCGCCTGGATGTCGTCGCCCAGGCCCGGCAGGGTGACCACGACCACCGAGTCGACGCACCGGACCACGTCCACCTCGTCCTGGCCGACGCCGACGGTCTCGACCAGGATCCACTCGAAGCCGGCGGCGTCGAGCAGGTCGACCGCGTCGAGGGTCGCCCGCGCCAGCCCGCCCATGGCGCCGCGGGTGGCCATCGAGCGGATGAAGACGCCGGGGTCGGTGTAGAGGCTCTGCATCCGGATGCGGTCGCCCAGGATGGCGCCGCCACTGAACGGGCTGGTCGGATCGACCGCCAGCACCCCCACCAGCCGCTCGTCCGCCCGCAGCTGCCGCGCGAGCCGATCGACGATCGTGCTCTTGCCGGCGCCGGGCGGCCCGGTGATGCCGATCACCCGCGCCCGCCCGGTCTGCCGGTAGAGCCGGCCGACCAGCTCCGCGCGCATCGGATCGCCGTCTTCGATCAGCGACAGCCCCCGCGCCAGCGCGCGGGTCTGGCGTTCGGCGATCCCCGCCAGGAGCTCCTCGAGGCCGAGGCCGCGCCGCCGGGCCGCCGACATCAGGCGTCTTTGAGCAGCCGCCTGGCGATGACCAGCTTCTGGATCTCGCTGGTGCCTTCGCCGATCGTGCACAGCTTGCAGTCGCGGTAGAACTTCTCGGCCCGGTAGTCCTTGACGAACCCGTAGCCGCCGTGAATCTGCACGCCGCGCTCGGCGCAGCGGACGGCGGTCTCGCCCGCCAGCAGCTTGGCCTCGGCCGCCAGCCGCGAGACGTTGTCGCCGTCGTCCATCGCCTGGGCCGCGGCCAGGGTAAGGAGCTCGGCCGCCTCGATCTGGGTGGCCATCTCCGCCAGGTAGAAGCCGATCGCCTGGAACTCGGCGATCGGCTTGTCGAACTGCTTGCGCTCCAGGGCGTAGGCGCGCGCCAGGTCGTAGGCGCCGCGCGCCGTGCCGACCCCCATCGCGGCGATCGAGATGCGCCCGCCGTCGAGAATCTGGAGCGCCTGGATGAAGCCGCTGCCCGGCTCGCCCAGGAGGTGATCGTCGGGAACGAGGCAGTTCTCCATGATCACCTCGGCGGTGTCCGAGGCGCGGGTGCCGAGCTTGTTCTCCTTCTTGCCCGGGCGGAAGCCGTCCATCCCCTTCTCGAGCACGAACGCCGAGATGTTGTGGTGTCGCGGCCCGTCGGGATCGGTGACCGCGAAGACCACGCAGGTGTCGCCGACGCTGCCGTGGGTGGTGAAGGTCTTGGCGCCGTTGAGCAGCCAGCCGCCTTCGACCTTTTCGGCCCGGGTGCGCGTGCCGGCCGCGTCGGAGCCGGCGCCCGGCTCGGTCAGGCTCCAGGCGCCGATCTTCTCGCCCCGGGCGAGCGGCGCCAGCCAGCGCCGCCGCTGCTCGTCGTTGCCGAACTTGTAGATGTGGTTGGTGCACAGCGAGTTGTGCGCCGCGACGCTCAGGCCGACCGACGGGTCGACCCGCGACAGCTCCATCACCACCAGGTAGTACTCGATGTAGCCGAGGCCGGCGCCGCCGTGCTCCTCGGGGAAGAGGATGCCCAGGAAGCCGAGCTCGCCGGCCTTGGCGAAGACCTCGCGCGGGAAGCGCTGGGCCTCGTCGATCTCGTCGACGATCGGATCGACCTCCTGGAGCGCGAACGCGCGCGCCGTCTCCCGGATCGCCTGCTGCTCGGGGGTCAGCGCGAAGCTGATCGCGTCGTCGGTCGTGCTGGGAGTCTGGCTCGCGACGGTCATCTGGAAGAGGTGCGGATACGTCCCGAGGTCCGCCCGCGGGCTCCGGAGGTGCGACGAAGCGAGCGCTCCAGGAGCGGGCCAACTCGACCTCGCATGGTACCACGACGGTCGCCGCCCGACCGGCGACGGCGGCCGGCCGATTGCTAGCATGACCCCTTGATGGCCGGTCCGGCAAAGGGTGTTCAACAGAGAGCGTTCGCAGGTGAGCGTTCGGACGAACGCCGAGCCGAGGAGCTGCGCGAGTCCATGATCCAGTACCAGGCCGGAGAGATCGCGGGTTTCGAGCTCCTGTACGAGCGGCTGGCGCCGCGGCTGCGCGGCTGGCTCGGGCGCCAGCGGGTCGATCTGGGCGCCGACGTCGAAGACCTCCTCCAGGAGTCGTTTCTGCAGATCCACCGCTCCCGCCACACCTACTCGCCCGAGCGGCCGGTCGAGCCGTGGGCGTTCGCGATCGCCCGCCACGTCTACCTGATG
>JBFGLX010000361.1:0-3404 GCA_041575955.1 Thermoanaerobaculia bacterium | reverse complement strand
GTCCCGCCAGCTGACGTAGGTCTCCTGGCCGTCGTCCGCGATCACCAGCACGCCGTCGTTGCTGTCGGAGACGTCCTGGGTGTCCTCGAGCTCGAGCTCGAGGCCGTTCTTTAGCACCACGCGGCTCGAATCGCGGCTCGCCGGCTCGATCGAGCGCACCATGTCGAACGGGATGTTGTACTCGACGTCGTCGAGGTTGCCGTGCAGCATCTCCCAGGTCTCCGCCTCGTCGAGATCGTAGACGATCCTGCCGATGTAGCTCCGGCCCTGCTCGTCGGTCACCTTGCCGGTGATCGGCCGCGCCGGCCGGTAGTCGTCGTAGCCCCTGCCGCTGGTCTCCGGCACCTCGAAGTCGACCCGCTCGAAGGTCTGCCAGTCGAGCTCGACCCGGCCGAAGCGCGGATCCTCGACGAAGATGCCGTCGATCGCGTGATTGACGTCGTTGGTGTCTTCGAGCAGGAGCCGCCGGCCGTCGCGCAGCTCGACGTAGGCGCCGCTGCGGTTGCGCTTCTCGATCGCGCGGATCCGGCCCATCTCGATCGACATGTAGCCGTCTTCGGACTCGCCGTCGAGCTCGTCGGTCGACAGGCACTCCTGAAGATCCCACTGCACGTACCCCTGGAAGTCGCCGGCGCGCGACTTGACCTTGCCGTAGAGACGGGTGGCGGGCGGCACGGCGTCCGCGGGGGCGGCCGAGAAGACGATGCGCTCGAGGTCGCGCCAGCTCAGCTCGACCTTGCCCAGGCTGGCGTCGAGCACCGTCACCTTGGCCCCCATGTCGTTCGAGCCGCCGTCGAGGTCGAGCACCGTGCCGTTCTTGAGCGTGACCTTGGCGCGGTCGTTCCGGCTCGGCTCGATCTGGCGAATGTCGCCGTAGCGGAGGGTGAGCACGCGACCGCCACTCCAGCCGTGGCCGCGAAAGCCGATGGTGACGCCGAAGATCGTGATGCGCTCGCGGTCGCGGTCGTTGCGCGACCGCCGGTCGGCGTACTCGAGATCGTCCTTGGTGGAGTTGAAGTGGTCGTCCCAGAACGCCTCCTCCGAGCCCCAGCGCAGAAAGCCCGTGTAGGTCTTGCCGGACGCGCTCTCGACGGTGCCGTAGAGGAACGCGGCGTTGTCGGCATGGGCGACGCCGGTGGCGGCGCCGAATCCGGCCAGGCAGGCGCAGGTCAGAGCGAACAGGGTCTTGGTCGTCATCGGTCGATCTCCTCTCAGACTCGGAAGGGCGAGCCCCGGTCCTCGTCGTCGTGCTTGGCCGAGTCTTCGGAGAGGCCTTCGGAGGTGGCTCCCTCGCGCTTCCACTCGTCGTCGATCACTTTGTCCATCACCTCCTGCATCGCGAAGTGATAGCGGCGATCGGCGCGCAGGATCTCGGTCGCCAGCTCCAGAAAACGGCTCTCGGTCATGTCGCCGCGATCCTGTTCGAGGACCACCTCCACCTGGCGTGCGGAGCGGTTCGCCGGGCCGGTGGACGGCCACGGAGCGAGCGCCAGGGCGGCGCCGAGCAGCAGCACGGCGGCGGCCTTCCAGGCCCAGCCCGGCCAGCTTCCGCCGCTCGCCTCGGGCGGCTCGGTGCGGTCGCGAATGCGATCCCAGAGCTCGGGCGGCGGCTCGTCGCCACCCGCTCCGGCGCCGGCGACGGCCGCCAGCCCCTCGAGCGCGCGGGCGTCGGCGTAGAAGCTCCGGCAGTCGGCGCAGCGGGCGAGGTGATCGAGCAGCTCGCGCTGCTCGCTCCGCTCCAGCCCCTCGTCCATCCAGGTCGAGATCAGGATCTCGTGGCTCTCGCAGCTCGGCTGCTTCTCGCTCATGACGACACTCCTTCCAGGCGCAGCAGATCGCGCAGCTCGGCGATGGCCTGCTTGCGGGCGCGGCAGACGTTGACCCGGACCTGGCCGAGCGTCCAGCCGTTGTCGCGGGCGATCTCGGCGTACGGCTTGTGCTCGAAGACCGCCGCGACGAACGCGGTCCTGAGCGCCGGCGACATCGACTCGACGACGGTCCGCAAGCGGCTTTCGGCGCGGCTCAGGTCGGCGGCCTCCTCGGGCGAGGCCGCGCTCGCGTCCTCCCGATCGACGATCGTCTCCGAGGAGAGCTCCGAGAACAGCACCGGGCGGCGGCGGCGGAACTGGTTGATGACCAGGCGGTGGGCGGTCGAGAAGAGGTACGACCGGATCCTGCCGACGTCCTGGAGCCGGCCCTGCGCCCGAATAGCGCGCACGAACGTCTCCTGCAGCAGGTCCTCGGCCAGGTCGCGGCGGCCGGTACGGCTGGACAGGAACGCCAGCACCGCCGGCGCGTGCTGCCGGTAGGTGGTCTGCCAGAAGGTGTCGGTGATCGCGGTCATCTCGGGGTCCGGTGGCGCGCTGTCGCCCACTGCTTGTAGGACACCTCTGCCGCCGCTCTGTTTCATTGCCAGCCGGCCCGGGAGGGCGCAAGGCCCTCCCCTACGTTCCGCATCCGCGGCTCGGCTGATTCCGAGGGCGGCTGATAGCGTGATCGGGTGGCGAACGTGAGGATCATGAGACTTCTGCTGTCGGTCTGGACGATCGTGGCACTCGCCGCTCCGGTCCGCGCCGCCCTCCCCGAGATCGTCGTCGAGGCCCCCGAGGAGCTCGCTGGCACGGCGGAGAGAGTCCGAAGTGTCGACGCGCTCAAGCTCGCCGGAATCGTCGACCTCGTCGGCCTGCGTGAGGCCGGACCGCCGATCCGGGTCATTCTCGCACCCGAAGGCTCCGAGACCGCCGCTGCCGCCCCTTCCTGGGTCTCCGGGTACGCATACGGCTCCCTGGGCACGATTGTTTTGTTTCCCGAGCGTACGCCGAGCTATCCCGACTCGTCGCTGCCCGAGCTCCTGCGCCACGAGATCGCGCACGTCCTGATCGCCCGCGCCGCCGGCGGGCGCCCGGTGCCGCGCTGGTTCAACGAGGGCCTGGCGACCCTCGCCGCCGACGTCTGGCGGATCAGCGACCGCTCCCGGCTGACCGCCTCGCTGGTGTTCCGCGGCGAGACCCCGCTCGCCGAGATCGAGCGGCTGTTCGACGGCGACCGCTGGGACGTCGCCCGCGCCTACGCCCTGTCGAGCGCCCTGGTCCGCGACATCTCGCTCCGCTACCGCGACGGCGCGCCCGCCGAGGTGCTCGCCCTGCTGGCGATCGGGCTGCCGTTCGAAGAGGCGTTCCTGCGCGGCACCGGCCGCACCGTCGCCCAGGCCGAGCGGTCGTTCTGGCGCCGGCACTCCTTCTGGTACCGCTGGTTCCCGATCGTCACCAGCTCGATCACCGGCTGGACCGTCATCACCTTCCTCTTCCTGGTGGCGGCCTGGCGCAAGCGGCGCAAGACCGAGGCGCTGCGCCGGCGGTGGGACGAGGAGGAGCGCTGGCTCGGGGAGATGGAGCCCGAGGAGC
>JBFGLX010000360.1:0-3405 GCA_041575955.1 Thermoanaerobaculia bacterium | reverse complement strand
GCGGAGGCGGCGGTGGCGGTGGCGGCGGTGATGGCGGCGGCGGCGGTGATGGCGGCGGCGAGTCGTCCGGAGGATCGGGCGCCACGATGACCGGTTCCCCAGCCGTCGAGACCACGCCGCGGACGCCGGCCCGGTCGGGCTCCTTGCCGCTCATGCCCAGGCTGGGGAGGCCGAGAAAGTCGAACTCGAAGACCACGATCGTGCCCGCGTCCAGATCGTCGACCTGGAGGCACTGGAGCGAGACATTGCCGGCGACGCCGCTTTCCAGCCGATGCTGCTCGATGTCGAAGAGGCTGCGGGCGATCGACACCCGGGCCTTGATCCGACCCTGGTCGGGAGCGCTGGTCGTGTTCCGGTAGGTCGAGCAGACCAGCGGCGCGACCGCCTTCTGCGGCACGATCACCGTCTCGATGAGATCGCTCGGGTGCTGCTGGCCGTCGTGTTCGGCGGCGACGATCGAGTTCGCGAAGTGCAGCCACCCGCCGCGCTTGGGCGCCGGCTGCCAGAGCGCGTCCGCGGTCGGGAGCGAGCCGGTCGAGACGACGCCGTGGACGCTGAAGTAGTCGGTCCGCTTCTTGAGGATCCTGAGCTTGGGCAGACGCTCGAACTCGAACTCGAAGACCAGGATGTCGCCCGCTTCGAGGTTGTCGACCGGCTGGCAGTCGAGGTAGGAGTTCTGGCGCACACCGCCCTGGAAGCTGAGCGATCCGATGGTGACCAGCTTGCGCGAGATCAGGACCCTGGCGGCGACCTTGCCGGCGCTCTTCTTCTTGAAGCTGTTGCCGTAGCTGGCGCAGATCGTCGGATTGACCGCGTCCTCCGGCATTACCAGGGTCTTGGTCAGCGCCGTCGGGTGGCGTTGCTTGTGGGTCTCGGCCTTGAAGACCGAGCTGGTCCGATGCAGCCAGCTCGCCTCGGCCCCGACGGTCAGGGCGAACGCCGAGAGCAGGGTGGTCAGGAGGAGCTTGGTGCTCGGCATCGATCTGCCTCAGACGCTAGTCGCGCCTGGAAGACCGGGTCTGTGACCGGCTTCACAGGCCGGACATATTCACCGACGTCGATCTTTCGTCCAGCGACCCAGTCGCGCCGCCGCGGTGGAAACCGGTAGGATCGCGTCATGTTCGATCCCGAGGTGTACGGTGAGCGGCGCCGCCGGCTAGCGTCCCGCATCGGGTCCGGCGTGGCGCTCTTTCTCGGCAACGATGAGGCGCCGCTCAACTACGCCGACAACCACTACCCCTTCTGGCAGGACTCCAGCTTCCGCTATTTCTGGGGGCTGGCCGAGCCCGGCCTGGCGGCGACCCTCGATTTCGACAGCGGCGAGCAGCTGCTCTACGGCGTCGAGCCGACCCTGGACGACATCGTCTGGACCGGCCCGCTGCCGACCCTGACCGAGCGCGGCGCGCGGGTCGGGGTGGCCGGCTGCCGCGACCGCTCGCGGCTCGCGGACGACCTGCGGACGGCGCGCGCCGCTGGCCGGCAGATCCACTTCCTGCCGCCCTATCGAGGCGACGGCAAGCTCGAGCTCTCCGGACTGCTGGGCATCGCGCCCGGCGAGCTCGAGGCCGCGGTCTCGGAGCAGCTGGTGCGGGCGGTGATCGCGGTTCGCGCCCCCAAGGAGCCGCGCGAGGTCGCCGAGATCGAGCGCGCCCTGGAGGTCTCCTTCGACACCCACACCACCGCCATGCGCGCGACCCGCCCCGGGCGGTACGAGTGGGAGGTGGTGCGCGAGGTCGAGGCGTGTCACGCGCGCCACGGCGCGCCGCTGGCGTTTCCGATCATCTTCTCGGTGCGCGGTGAGGTGCTCCACAATCACGCCCACGACAACCGGATGGCGGCCGGCCAGCTGGTGGTCCACGATTCGGGCGCCACCTCGCCGGAGGGCTACGCCAGCGACATCACCCGCTCCTTCCCGGTGTCGGGCAGGTTCGACACCCGCCAGCGTGAGATCTACGAGATCGTACTCGGGGCGCTCGCGGACGCCACCGCCGCCGTGGCTCCGGGGACGCCCTTCCTCGACGTCTACAAGACCGCCGCGCGCAGCCAGATGGCGGGTCTCAAGGAGCTCGGGCTGGCGCGCGGCGACGTCGACGAAGCGGTCGAGCTCGGCGCGCACGCGGCGTTCCTGCAGTGCGGCACCGGCCACATGATCGGCCTCGACGTGCACGACATGGAAGCTCTGGGCGAGGATCTGGTGGGCTACGACGACCAGGTCCGGCGCAGCTCCCTGTTCGGCGTCGCCTACGTGCGGCTGGGGCGGGCGCTCGAGCCCGACTGGGTGGTCGCGGTCGAGCCCGGGATCTACTTCATCCCCGAGCTGATCGACCGCTGGTCGGCCGAGGGCAAGTTCGCCGACTTCGTCGACTGGCAGGCGGTCGCCCGGTACCGGGATTTCGGTGGCATCCGCATCGAGGACGATGTTCTGGTCACCGCGGGCGGCCGGCGCGTCCTCGGCCGGCCGATCCCGAAGACCGTCTCCGAGATCGAGGCGGCGATGGCCGGCTAGCCGGGGCGATCCGGGAGTATGCTGGCGCGCATGACGATTCCGGTCAGGAGGTGCGCCGGCGGGCGCCCGGCGCCGGCGCGGCTCGTTGGCGCGGCGGTCGTCGGCATGCTGCTCGCGTCGATGGCCGGCGCCGCCCAGGAGGTTCTCGCCGTGCCCGATCTCTCGGGCAGCTGGGAGCTCAACCAGGAGCGCAGCGACGACCCGGGAGAGCGGGTCGACGAGGCGATGCGGAACTGGGTCGGCCGGCCGGCGGGCCCAGGCGGGTCGCGCGGCGGCGGCCCCGCCAGTGGCGCCGGGGACCAGCGCCGGCAGGTGCGCGAACAGGTCGAGGCGCTGGTCGCGGCGCCGCGGGTGATCACGATCACCCATGCCGAACCGGTGCTGACGCTCGAGAGCGCGCTGCCCGACAGCCCGTTCGAGCAGACCCTCTACACCGACGGCCGCAAGTTCACCCGGCCCGGAGCCCGGGGAGGCGTGCTCGAGGCGTCCGCCCGTTGGCAGCGCGGCGGGCGGCTGGCGGTCGAGTACGCCACCGCCTCCGGCCGGCAGGTCCGGGAGACCTGGGAGCTGGTCGCCGAGGGCGCGCGCGTGCTGGTCGCGACCGAGCTCACCGGCAAGGGGATGCTGCCGAGCGTGCGGGTCCAGCGGGTCTACGACCGGGTCGAGATCGTCCCCTGGGCGGTCGCGGACTAGTCCTCTTCTTTCCAGGGGTTGCAGGCGAAGATCGCGAGCTCGGGCCACAGGGCGCGGCGGTTGGCCGCCAGCGCCGCCATCACGGCGTCGGCGATATCGGGCGCGAACAGCTTGCTCGGGTTGTCGCGTCCGGTGCGGCCGCCCCAGTTGGTCTGCACCTCGGACGGGCAGATCGAGATCACGCGGATGTCGTGCGGGCGCAGCTC
>JBFGLX010000359.1:0-3423 GCA_041575955.1 Thermoanaerobaculia bacterium | reverse complement strand
CCGGAGCCGATGGCGGTCGGCCCCGCCTGGCAGGCGGCCAGGGCGAGCGCCACGATTGCGACTGCTGTGTGCTTCATGTCGGGTTCCTCGCGAATCTGGCACGATCGCCGGGCCGGGCCGGGCGCGAGACGCACGCGATCTCGCTGGGCTCCGGCCGGCGCCTTGCCTGTCTGGGACCGGGAGCTCGTCGAGCGAGCGGCCGGCTGGCGGCGGATCATAGACCCGAGCGCCCACGCAGTCCACAAGAAAATCGTCGGGCCGGCCGGGACGCGTTTCGAGCTCCGGTATCCAACGCTGGTGAGGAGGTCAGGCCAGTGGCGGACGTATGATCGCCGTGGTGAAGAAACGAGCCGAAGAGCTCAGCGCGCGCATCCGGGGCCGGGCGCCCGCCTCGCCATGACCGAAAGAGGCGCCAGGCGGCTCCTGGCCGCCGTGGTGCTCTGGAGCCTGGCCACCGGCGCCTGGCTCGCCAGCGCCGACTTGACCAGCAGGCGCTTCTGGGACGAGCGCTTC
This sequence comes from Thermoanaerobaculia bacterium, assembly GCA_041575955.1. Classification (GTDB taxonomy): domain Bacteria; phylum Acidobacteriota; class Thermoanaerobaculia; order Multivoradales; family JAHEKO01; genus JAHEKO01. Next base: position 2,910 of record JBFGLX010000359.1, on the reverse strand, counting down.
AGCGTCAGCAACGTCGAGCGGGTGCTCGTCGACGGCACCCTGCGCCCGGAGAACGGCTGGTACGGGCGCCTGTCCTACCTGCCCCAGACCCTGGTCCTGGCCGGCGTGCAGGCCCTTCACCGGCTCACCGGCAGCGAGCGGCTCGCGGTCTTGCAGGAGCCGCAGGGCTTTGCCCCGGCGGGATACCTCGTCGCCCGCCTGGTGTCGGTGGTCTACGGCGCCGGCGCCCTGGTGCTCGCCTTCCTGATCGGCCGGCGGATCTTCTCGCTGCCGGTGGCGCTGTTGGGCACGGCCCTGCTCGCGAGCTGCCCCTGGGCGCTGCGCCATTTCGCGACCTTCAAGCCCGACGCACTGCTGCTGCTTCTGGTGCTGGTGGCCTTCTACTGGAGCCTGGGCGCGGCGGAGCGGCCATCCTCGCAGAGCTTCGCCGTCGCCGGCCTGGGAGTCGGCCTGGCGGCCTCGGCCAAGTTCACCGGCGCCCTGGCGGCCCTTCCGGTGGTGGCAGCGGCGCTGGTAGCCGGCGATCGCTGGCGGACGGCGCTCCATCGGCTGGTGGTGGCCGGCGCCGCCTCGATCGCCGTCTTCCTGACCGCCCATCCAGATCTCGGCTTCTACCTCCGCTTCCTCCGCCAGCAGCGGCGCATCTACGCGGGCAAGGGAAGCCACTCCTTCGGCTCGATGCTGGCGACCGAAGTGTCGGACCTCCTGCACTGGTCGTTCCACGGGCCCTGGGTCGGCGCCGCCGCCCTGGCCGGGCTCGCGGCCCTCGGCGTATGGCTGCTACGGCTCCTGCCGGTGGCGAGCTCGGACACGCGCGCCCGGCATCTGGCCCTGTTCGTGAGCTTCCCCGTCGGCTTCTCGCTCGTGTACGCGCTGGCGACGACCTGGCCCAAGGGCAACAACTACCTGGTGATCGTGCCGTTTACCTCCCTGGCCGCGGCGTGGCTCCTGCACGTCCTCTGGACGCGCCTGGCCGAGCGGCTTCCGGCCCGCGCCCGTGGCCCGGCGCTCGTCCTGGCGCTGGGCGCCCTGCTACTGCTGACGATCTGGCCGGCCAGCCTGCGCGTCTACCGGCAGATGCTGCCGACGACGCTCGATCGGGCCGTTGACAGGATCCGCCAGATGAGCCCGGTTCTGAGCGTGCGGCGGGCGGTGGTCGAGTCCGGAACGGTGCCGCTGCAGGCGAGCTCGTCGAGCCGTCACCGTCACGACGTTCTCGTGACCCGCGAGGTGGCGGCGCTCTCCGAGCTACCGGAGGCCGACCTCGACCTCGTCGACTTCGAGCTCTTCGCCGAAGCGCGGCTGCGCGGCGCCGACGCCGGCTTCTACCGCCGGCGGATGGAGCGGGTCGACGGCGCCGCGGTCGAGCTCCTGCGGCCCGGGTGGTTCGCGACCGTCGGCCCGGCTCGCGTGCTCGTGATGCACCCCTGGTCCCGGCTGGGGCAGCCACTCGAGATCGAGTGGCGGCGGGGAGCTCCCGGCAAGGGCCACCGGGTCGGCCGGCTGCCCCGCGGCCTGCGCGCCGGACAGATCGTCTCGCTCGAAGCCCGTCTGCCGCGACGCCAGAGGGGGCTGGCCGGCGTGCGCGTCGGTGGCTTGGAGCTGCCGCTCGCCTGGAACGGCTGGGACGAGCAGGGCGAGCGGTTCTCGAGCCCGCGCTTCGCGCTACCGGCACCGAGTCTCCGGGTGCGGCCGTCATGGGCCGGGGGAGAGGATCCACGGCGCCCCGTGCGAATCGTCGTCGTCCGGTGGGACCGCCGCTAGCCCTCGCCCTCGTGCTTCTGTCCGGGCGCCATCATGGCCATCGGATCCAGGTCGGTGTTCCAGGTCTCGGCCTTGATCTTGAGCGAGCCGTCCTGATCACGAACGTAGACCGTCATGTACTTGCCCTTGTCTTCGACGGCGTGCGGCGCGCCCGGCATCTCGAGCGAGATCTCGAAGGTGCCGATCTCGATCACCATGTCGCCCGCTGGCCAGACCTCGGTGGGGGAGTTCTCGAAGGACAGGATCTTCATCCCCGCCCCGGACATCTCCTCGTGATGCTTGCGGAACGATTCGATGCCATCCATCCGCGGGCCGTAGTTGGGCAGCGAGATCGCGTCCTCGACGTACATGGCGAACGCCGCTTCGGCGTCGTTGTCGAGAATCGCCCGGGCGAGCGCGTCGCCGAAGGCCGTGACCTCCTGCATCAGGTCCTGGTGGCTGTCGGCGACGGCGCCGGTCGGCAGGATCAGTACTAGACAGGCAGCTCCGAGCCGCTGAGATACGCGCATCTTCTTCAACCCTCCCTTGAGTTCGAGCGCCCAGCCTACACCACTCGGGAGCCGGCCAGCGATCCGGCGCGGGCACCCCGGCACGATGCCGGCGCTCGAAAACTTCTGCGATTGGGTCGCCGAAAGAAGTACAATGCCGCCACCCGAGCGATTGAGGGGGCCACCGAACGGCCCCGATAGGAGATCCGGGAGCCATGGCCAAGAGAATCTATGTGGGAAACCTGTCCTTTAGCTCGACGACCGACGAGGTGACCGAGCTTTTCGAACAGTACGGGAGCGTGCATGCCGTCAACCTGGTCACCGACCGGGACACCGGCCGGCCCCGGGGCTTCGGCTTCGTCGAGATGGACGACGAGGACGCCGCCTCGGCCATCGAAGCGCTGGACGGGGTGTCGTTCGGCGGGCGCACCCTCAAAGTCAACGAAGCGCGGCCGCGACCCGATCGCCGCTGAACCGGACCGCCCGGCGGTGACGCCGCGGCCTTGCGAGACCGGACGGTCGCCGACCCGGCTCAGCTCGAGCTCGAGCGGGACCGGCCGCCGCCCTCCGGAATCGCCTCGCGCTCGACGATGTGGCGGGCCGGGTAGCAGCCCAGGATGCGCAGGCTGCCGGTTCGCTCGCGGAGGCGGGCGAGTGT
>JBFGLX010000358.1:0-3453 GCA_041575955.1 Thermoanaerobaculia bacterium | reverse complement strand
GCCCGATTCTCGATCAGCTTCTCGAGCGGGCTCTTCTGGGCGCAGCCGACCAGAACCAGAAGCGCTCCGATCGTCAGGCCCAACCCCGTCCGAAACCGTTTCGTCTGCTGCACTCGAACCTCCTTTGGGAAAATTTCGGTGACAGGAAACTGATTCGGGGAGGTGGTTCAACCTCGGCGCTCCACGATTGAATCGGCCACGGTCACCTTTCGCCGGATCATAGCGAAAGGGCAGCCGAAAGCTAGCAGAGCGGCGGGCCGGAGGCTGCGGCCTATCTAACAAGCGGGCGCCCGGGAGCTCTTCAGGCGTTCCAGCGCGCCCTCAGGTCGCCGGTCAGGACGACCTCGGGCTCGAGCGTCACTCCGAAGCGCTCCGCCACCGCCGCCCGCGCCTCGCGCATCAGGGCGACCACGTCGTCGGCGCGGGCGCAGTCGACGTTGACGATCACGTTGCCGTGCCGCTCGCTGATCCGGGCGCCGCCGATCTGGCGCCCCTTGAGGCCGCACTGGTCGATGAGCCGGCCCGCATAGTCCCCCTCGGGGTTCTTGAAGATCGAGCCGACGTTCGGGAAGCCGGACGGTAGCGTCTGCTTGCGCTTCCGGTTGAGCTCCCGGATGCGTGCCAGGGCGGCCACCGGATCGCCGCGCTCGGTGCGGAAGGTGGCGTCGGCGACGATCCGGGCCTGCCCCTGGAGCGCAGTCGAGCGGTAGGCCGGCTCGAGGTCCTCGACCGTGATCGCGGTCACCCCGCCGTCGGGCTCCACCACGGTCGCCGTGATCAGCAGGTCCTTGATCTCGGTGCCGTAGCAGCCGGCGTTCATGACCACGCCGCCACCGACGGTCGAGGGAAAGCCCGAGAGCGCTTCGAGCCCGAGGCGCCCCTGGGCCGCGGTGCGCCGGGCCAGCTGCGCCAGCGACACCGCCGCCCCCGCCCACACCCGGTCGCCGGCGAAGTCGACCCGCCGGAAATCGCCCTCCAGCCGCAAGACCAGCCCGGCCAGGCCCCGGTCCGGAATCAGCACGTTGGAGCCCAGCCCCAGCACCTGCAGGGGCGGCGCCCCCCCGGCGGCTGCCGTCCGCGCCACCTCGGCGGCGACCCGCGTCAGCGCTGGGAGGGTGAGCACCAGGACGAACAGCTCGGCGGGACCGCCGATGCGGAACGTGTTGTGGCGGGCGAGCGGCTCGCCCGGGCGCAGCTCGAGGCCGTCGATCGACTCCAGGCGCGCGCGCAGACTTTGCAAGAAGGAGGTTCCGAAACCCGTCTTGAGAGAACAACGGCGGGGGAGCCTCCACGACGGTTCGATCTCCTCCCGCTTCGCAGGCTACCGACTCCCGAGCCCCGCTCAGCCTTCCCGGCGGCGGCTATCACGGGCGACCCGACGGTGCCGCTTCCCCGCCGTTTTCCAAATCGGCGGCGAGCGATTAGTATACCGCCGAGACTCGGGGGTCCGCCCGCAGTCTCCTGCCCGAAACCTAGGAGTTTAGCCGATGAAAGCGACCAAAGACGACCGACTGAAGGCGATCGATGGAGCCCTGAGCCAGATAGAGCGCCAGTTCGGCAAGGGTTCGATCATGCGGCTCGGCCAGCAGGAGTCGCTGGGCATCGCCACGATCTCGACCGGCTCCATCGCCGTCGACGCGGCGATCGGCGCCGGCGGCTTCCCGCGCGGTCGGGTGATCGAGGTCTACGGCCCGGAGTCGTCGGGCAAGACGACGCTCGCCCTGTCGACGGTGGCGCAGGCGCAGAAAGCGGGCGGCGTTGCCGCGTTCATCGACGCCGAGCACGCACTCGACGCCGAGTACGCCCAGAAGCTGGGGGTCGACATCGACGACCTGCTGGTCTCGCAGCCGGACTTCGGCGAGCAGGCGCTGGAGATCGCCGAGATGCTCGTGCGCAGCAACTCGATCGACATCGTGGTCATCGACTCGGTGGCCGCGCTCGTTCCCCGCGCCGAGATCGAGGGCGAGATGGGCGACTCGCACGTCGGCCTGCAGGCCCGACTGATGTCGCAGGCGCTGCGCAAGCTAACCGCCATCGTCGCCAAGTCCAAGACCTCGATGGTCTTCATCAACCAGATCCGCGAGAAGATCGGCGTCATGTTCGGCAGCCCCGAGACCACCACCGGGGGCCGGGCGCTCAAGTTCTACTCCTCGGTGCGCATCGACATCCGGCGGATCGGCGCCCTCAAGGAGGGCGACGTCGTGATCGGCGCCCGCGCCAAGGTCAAGGTGGTCAAGAACAAGATCGCCGCCCCCTTCCGGATCGCCGAGTTCGACATCGACTACCGCGAGGGGATCTCGCGGGTCGGCGAGCTGGTCGACCTCGGCGTCGAGCACAAGATCGTCGGCAAGAGCGGCGCCTGGTACAACTACGGCGACGTCCGCCTCGGACAGGGGCGCGAGAACGCCAAGCAGTTCCTGCGCGACAACGGCGATCTGGCGGCCGAGATCGAGGCCGGCATCCGCCAGAGCCTCGGCCTGCCGCTGGCCAGCCCGGCGGAAGAGCACGTAAACGACGCAGCCAAGGCCGAACCTGTCAAGGCGTAGGCCGGCCGCGGCGCTCCTCGTGCTCGTCCTGCTGGCCGCGGCGACAGCCGCGACCGCCTCGGCTGCCGCGATCGAGCTCGCGCTGGCGCCCGACGGGGCGCAGCTCGCCGGCCGCCCGCTGCGCCTGAAGCTCGACGTCGCCGGCGCCGCGCCGGGAGAGGAGATCCCGGTGGAGATCCGGGTCGACGGCTCGGTCTCCGATCGACTCTCGCTCGTCCCGGGCTCCCATCCGCTCGAGCTGAGCGTCGCCGCCCGCGGGGTGCAGCGGATCGAAGTGGACGCCACCGGCACCACCGTCGAGACCACGACCCGCGCCATGTCCGGATGGCTGTCGGTCGTCCCTCCGCTGGTGGCGATCGGGCTCGCGCTGGCCTTCAAGGACGTCATCCTGTCGCTGCTGCTGGGCGTCTACGCGGGCGCGCTCTTTCTCTACAACTGGAACCCGATCACCGCCTTCGCGCGCACGATCGACAGCTTCATCGTGCCCTCCGTCGCCGACGCGAATCACGCCAGCATCCTGGTGTTCACCACGCTGCTCGGCGGCATGGTCGGCCTGATCAGCAAGAGCGGCGGCACGCTCGGGATCGTCGACCGCCTGACCCCCTACGCCACCAACCCGCGCCGGGGCCAGGTCGCCACCTGGCTGCTCGGCGTGGTGATCTTCTTCGACGACTACGCCAACACCTTGATCGTCGGATCGACGATGCGCCCGATCACCGACCGGCTCAAGATCAGCCGCGAGAAGCTCGCCTACATCGTCGATTCGACCGCCGCCCCGGTTGCCAGCGTCTTTCCGATCTCGACCTGGATCGGCTTCGAAGTCGGACTGATCGCCGCCGCCTTCGCCTCCCTCGAGCTGCCGTTCAACGCCTACACCACGTTCGTCGGATCGATCGCCTTTCGCTTC
>JBFGLX010000357.1:0-3453 GCA_041575955.1 Thermoanaerobaculia bacterium | reverse complement strand
GTCGCCATCAGGCCGCGGGTGTCGCTCGAGGCGCTGGCGATGTGCGGCAGCAGCACCGCGTTCTCGCACTCGGCGAGGCCGGGCGCCATCGCCGGCTCGTCCTCGTAGACGTCGAGGCCGGCGCCGCCGATCCAACCCTCCTGGAGCGCCCGCACCAGCGCCTTCTCGTCGATCATCGGACCGCGAGCGGCGTTGATGAGATGCGCCGTCGGCTTCATCTTGCGCAGCTCGGCCTCGCCGATCAGGTGGTGCGTCTCTTCGGTCAGCAGGCTGTGCAGGGTGACGAAGTCGCTCCGCTCCAGCAGCTCGTCGAGCTCGGCCCAGCTGGCATACTCCGAGGCCTCGATGCCGTCGCGGTTGTAGGGGTCGTGGGCGAGGACGTCCATGTCGAAGCCCATCGCCCGCTTGGCGACCGCCACCCCGATGCGGCCGTAGCCGATGACGCCCAGCACCTTGCGCACCTCGCTGCCGCCCGGGCCGACGTCGTCGCCCAGGAACAGATTCGGTCCCCAGAGCTTGTAGCGGCCGGCGACCATGTAGTTGTGGGCCTGCGGCACCCGCCGCGCCGAGGCCAGGATCAGCGCCCAGGCGCAGTCGGCGGTGGTCTCGGTCAGGACCCCGGGGGTGTTGGTGACCGGCACGCCCAGGTCGGTCGCGGCCTCGACGTCGATGTTGTTGAAGCCGACCGCCATCTGCGCGACGCCCAGCAGCCGATCGTTCGCCTCGAACACCTCGCGATCGATCGGCTCGGTCAAGAGCGGCACCAGGACGTCGCAGCTCCGGACGCCGTCGAGGAGCTGCTCGCGGGTGACGCCCGCGTCTTCCCGGGTCTGGCAGACGGTGACGTCGGCGCCGTGCTCGCGCAGGATCTTCATCCCCGGCTCGGGTATCTGGCGGGTCACGAACACACGGTTGTCAGCCACGGCACTCCCCTCTTTTCCGTTCAGCCCCACAGCTTCTCTTCGTCCAGGAAGCGCGCGAAACCTTCGCGATCGGTCGAGGCCCGCTCGATCCGCCCGACGCCCTCCCGGCAGTTGTCCATGCTGGTGGCGATCGACAGCCGCAGATAGTGCTGCCCCTCGGCGCCGATCGAGCCGAACGAGTTGCGGTCCATGGTCGCCACTCCGTAGCGGTAGAGCAGGAACATCTGGAGCATTCCCGACGGGCTGGTTCGAGCCCGGGTCTCGGTCGGCATCGCCTCGTACGCCTCGAGGATCCCCAGCGACTCGCAGACGCCGCCGACGTTCGGGAAGACGTAGAACGCGCCCCTGGGCAGCTGGCAGCCGACGCCGTCGATCTGGTTGAGCGCCGGCACGATCCAGTCGCGGCGGCGCTGGAACGCGGCCACCATCTCGTCGACCACGCGCCGCGATTCCGGGTTCTCGTAGGCCTCGCGCCCGGCGTGCTGCACGAACGGCGGCACGCACGAGACGATGTTGATGTTGAGCTGCTTGAAGACCTTCGCCTCGGCGGCGGTCGGCAGCGCCGCCCAGCCCAGGCGCCAGCCGGTCATGGCGTAGCTCTTGGAGTGGCCACTGACCAGGACCGTGAGCGGCTCCATGCCCTCCTCGCAGGCGATGCTGTGATGCGACTCGCCGTCGAACAGGATCTGCTCGTAGATCTCGTCGGCGTAGATCCTGACGTCGGGCCGGCAGCGCTCGCGGATCACCCCGGCGATGCCGCGCAGGTCGTCGCGCGACAGGACGCCGCCGGTCGGGTTCGAGGGCGAGCAGAGGATGATCACCTTGGTCCGGCCGGTGATCAGCTTGGCGAGGTCCTCGGGGCCGAAGGCGAAGCCCCGCTCCTCTTCGAGCTTCAGCGGCACCGGGCTCGCGCCGACGAACTTCACCCACGACTCGTAGATCGGAAAGCCGGGGCTCGGGTAGATGACCTCGTCGCCCGGATCGACGTAGGTCATCAGGGTGAAGCTGATCGGCGGCTTGGCGCCGGGAGTGACGACGATCCGCGCCGGGTCGACGTCGAGGCCGCGGGTGTCGGCGATCCAGCGCGAGATCGCCTGGCGCAGCGGCAGGATCCCGGCCGGATCGCAGTAGTGGGAGTTGCCCGCCTCGATCTCGGCGATGGCCGCCCGGTTGATGTGCGGCGCGCTGTCGAAATCGGGCTCGCCGAGATTGAACTTGACGACGTCCAGGCCCCGGTCGAGGCAGCGCTGGATGTCCTCTCCGAGCTTGAAGGCGTTTTCGGTTCCGAGGGCCGCCATCCGGCCGGCCAAGAGCGACATTTCCAGCTGACCTTCCTTTCCGATTCGAGGTGCCGGCGAGACTTCGATTCTAGCCTGACCTCGTTTCGCGCGAGCAACCCCCGGCGCCTCCGGCCTACTCCACAGGGTCTCCGGCGCGGGCATCCCGGCCGCGCAGGACGTGGACGAAATCCTGGAAGGCGACGAACTTGACGCCCCAGAAAAGGGTCAGCCCGATGAAGAACCAGGAGTCGAACAGCCACAGGAAAAGCGGTGACGCCGAGTAGAAGCAGCGCACCGCGAGCGTGTAGCGGTTCGACGCCCGGTTGACCAGCGCCGTGAAGTAGTCGACCGGCGGCCCCTCCCTCTCGGCGATCAGCTTGGGGTCCGCGCCGATGACCAGGTTGAAGTGGCCGAGGTGCCGGAGCGAGGTCATGCAGTACGAGAAGGCGACCGCGAACACCACCATCAGGAGAAACAGCTTCACCGCCTGGGCGTCCGGATGCCGGGACCACGCCGCCGGCTCGGCGATCGCCTCTTCGAAATGCGGAAAGCGGATCAGGACGTTGGCGGTGACGCCCATGAGGATCAGCGCCGACGACGCCAGCAGCGAGTTGACCATGGTCAGGTTGCGCGTCTGCTGGGCGGCGGCGATGATGTCGTGGCGCTCGAGAAGGCCCTCGATCCAGGAGCGCCGGAAGGCGTCGACCCTGGCCTTGGCGGCGTGCTTCGGGAAGAGCCGGATGAGGTAGGGATAGAGCGCGTGATACCCGGGAAAGACCAGCACGAACAGGACCATGCCGAGGCCGTCGAGCGGGTTCTCGAACAGGATCAGCCAGCGCAGCGGCGTGGTCACGCCCGCAGTCTATCGCCGGGCCGGCCCCATGGTAGATTCCTTTGCAAAGCCGGCGCGCCCGGTCTCCCGCGACAGCTCGGTCCCCGAAACTCCCCAAGGAACACCCGGATGAAACGGACTCTCGCCCAGGTCTCGCTCGCACTTCTTCTCGCGCCGCTCGCGGCGACCGGCGACGAGGGCATGTGGCGCCCGCGGCAGCTCCCCGAGCTTGCCGGCGAGCTGCGCGCCCTCGGCCTCCAGATCGACCCCGTCAGCCTGTCCGATCTGACGGATCACCCGATGAACGCGGTGATCAGCCTGGGCGGCTGCACCGCCTCCTTCGTGTCGCCGGACGGGCTCGCGGTGACCAACCATCACTGCGCCTACGGCGCCTTGCAGTACAACTCGACCGAGGAGG
>JBFGLX010000356.1:0-3484 GCA_041575955.1 Thermoanaerobaculia bacterium | reverse complement strand
GTCGCGCTCGGCTTGGCCCTCCTGCTTCTCCTCGGAGCCCTCTGGATGCGCTCGTCGAACCGCCCGCCGGCCGCCGGCGCGCCCACCATCCTGCTGTCGCTCGACCGCACCTGGTGGCACCGGCTGGGCTTCAGCCGGCTCACCTACGGCCGCGCCCTGGAGCGCGCCGGGGCGCGGGTGCGGCGGCTCGACTACGACGCGCTGCCGGCGGGCGACGAGTCCGCGGCCGCGGCGCGGCGGCTGCTCGAGGGGGTCGACGGCCTGGTGCTGAGCGGCGGCGGCGACGTGGATCCGCGCCTGTACGGCGCCGCTCCGGAGATCGGGCTGGACGTCAAGCCGGCGCGGGACCGGTTCGAATTGGCACTTCTCGCCGCGGCCCGCGAGCGCCGGATGCCGGTGTTGGCGATCTGCCGCGGAGCGCAGCTGGTGAACGTGTCGCGTGGCGGCACCCTGCGCACCCTGCGCACGGACCGGGAGCTCCGCAGGGGCCATCGCCGGCTCCGCGGCCACCCGGTGGAGGTGGAGCCGGACAGCGAGCTCGCCCGGCTCCTCGGCACCGAGCGCCTGCCGAGAGTGGTCAGCTACCACGGCCAGGCCGTCGACCGGCCGGGCGAGGGGCTGCGGATCGTCGGCCGCGCCGGCGACGGCGTGGTCGAAGCGATCGAGCTGGCCCCGGACACGGCGCAGTGGTGGCTGATCGGCGTCCAGTGGCACCCGGAGCTGTCGCCGCGAGCGCGGCTGCAGCGGCGGCTGTTCACGGCGCTGGTCGAGGCGGCGGACGCCTACCGGGCGGGCGCCCCTTAGTCCGTCCCGCACCCTCGATCGCCACCCTCACCGGCGAAGTGAAGGGGCCGCCGCCCGCCATGCGATCCGTCCCGGCGATACCTCTTGCCGGCTGGCATCAGAGTTGCGTGAGAAACCGGTGCGAGAGCCAACGAAGGCCTCGCTCTTTCGAACGGAGCACAAGGGAATGACGAAGCACTTGATAGCCGCTCTGGGCCTGATCCTCGTGGTCGCGGTCGCCTCGGCGCAGGAATCCGACATCACCCCGCCGGAGCCGGGGTCGTCCCGAACCGGGGTGGTCATCGGCAAGGCCGAGAAGCAGCTGACCCTCTGGACCAAGAACGGCAAGGAGACCTTCACCTACGCTGCCGACACCGTGATGCCCCTGCGCAAGATGAAGGACGGCAACCTGGTCTGGGTGCGCACCAAGGGTGCGAGCTCGAAGCAGGCCGCGCAGATCATCATCATCGACGACCAGGTCTCGGTCGTCGGCCGGCTGGGCCGCGAGCACGCGGTCGTCGGGACCACCTGGCAGGGCCGGAGCCCGTCGCAGCTGATCGTCCGCGCGGCCGACGGCACCGAGATGTTCGTCATCGATCCGAAGACGTTCCGGCAGCCGATGCCCAAGCCGGGCCAGAAGGTGGCCGTCACCTACCGCATCGAGAACGTCAAGCCGCCGAACTACATCGCGACCGGCCTGATCGTGCTGCCGGCGGAGCTCGAGAAGTCACCGGTGAGGATCACCTACACCGACGTGCCCCAGCCCGAGGTGGTCGCCGAGGCCCCGGCGCCCGCGCCGGCGCCCGAGCCGGAGCCGGTCATCGCCCAGCTGCCGCAGACGGCGACGCAGACCCCGCTGGCGGTCGCCCTGGGCCTGCTGCTGCTGGTGGCGGGCCTGGCCGTCAGGTCGTACGCCAGATAGGTGGACCGCACGCTTCGAGCCCGGTCGGGTGCTACCATCCGGCCGGGCGTCGTTTCTTGGACAGGGGAGCGATCTGTGAAGTCGAGGGCGCGAATCGGGTCGCTGGGCATGATCCTGTTCCTGACGGGCGCCCTGATCTTGATCTGGGTGGCCTCGGAAGCGTTCGAGCGGCAGGCGACGCAGCGCGAGTCGCTGGCCGTCCTCGACGCGGAGGCGGACTCGCTGGCGGCGATCGAAGCGGCAGCGGAAGCGCAGGCGGAATCCCCGGCGGCCCTCGAGGGGGCGACGCGGGCTCCGCAGCCCCCGCGCAGCCGTCCCGGCCGGGGCTCGGTCGTAGCCCGGATCGCGGCGCCGTCCCTGGGCGTGGACGTCGTCGCGCATGAAGGCGTCGATCGGGCGACGCTCAAGCTCGGCGCCGGTCATTTCCCGAGCACCGCGCTGCCCGGCGAGCCCGGCAACTCGGCGTTCGCGGCCCATCGCGACGTCGACTTCCGCGCGCTCAGGAAGGCCGCCCCCGGCCACGATATCTACGTCGACACCGGTGAGGCGACGTTCGTCTACCGGGTGTCCGGCACCAGCGTGGTCGATCCGGCCGACGTCCACGTCCTCGACGACCGCGGAGCCACCGAGCTGACCCTCGTCACCTGCTACCCGTTCGACTGGGTGGGGCCGGCTCCCAGGCGGTTCGTCGTTCGAGCCCAGCTCCGGGGGCGCTTCGAGGTCGAGGACCGGATTCTCGAGGACGCTCTCGGTTCGATCGGCGGCCGTGAGTAGCCGTTCGGGGAGGGTCGCCGCGATGCCGAAGGCGCCCTGGGTCGTCCTGCTGGCGAGCCTGGCCTGCGGGGCCGAGCCGGAGAGCACGGCAGTCGCCGATTCGGCGTCCGTGAGCCTCGCGGCCCCGGCGGCCGCGGCCCCGCCGGCTCCGAGTGCGCTGGAGCTGGAAGAGCGCTGGGTCCGCGACGCGCTCGAGCTGAAGCCGGCGGTGCCCGCCGCCCAGGAAGAGCAGTACGCCGCCCTGCGCGCCAAGAGCGTGGTCGAGCTCCAGCGCTCCCGCACCGAAACCTCGGCCGCCATCGAGGACCGCTCGGGGCGTCGGGGGACGGCGACTCTCACCGATCTCAACCCCGCCATTCGGGAGTGGTTCCTGCTCAGGCTAGAGTGGCGGGACGGCGCCTCCGAGACCTACCATCTGGAGAACCCGAATCCCCTGAAACAGCGCCTGCTGCTGGAGGCCGGCTACCGCTACGGCCTGGTGCTCGACACGCTCACGGGCAGGGAAGAGTGCGATCTCTGGTCGGAGGGAGCCGCGTCGCCGCTCGCCCAGAGCGCCAAGATCGATCGCCCCTACGCCGAGCTCTGCGGGTCGCGAATCTACCTGCGCAACCGGACGGCCGGCCGCAAGACGACGCTGGAGAAGGCCACCGACTTCCTCCGTGATCGCATCATCGGCGGAGAGAAGATCACGGTCTTCGTGCGCGACAACTTCCTCAAAGACTCCCACCTCTCCACCTCGGAGCTGCTGGCGGGCGAAACCGGCTCCCAGCCGCGGCTGCGCCTGACGTCGGCCCCCGTTCCCCCGGCGGTGGAGGAGGAGTTCCGCAACCGGTCAATGGTCCCGGTGGGCCTGGGGCTCCTGCTCGACGCCCCGAACCCGCGCGAGCTGCAGGTGGGCAGGTGGTACTCGGTGCGTGGGATTCCCGGTGTCTTCGTCAGCGCGATCCAGCCGCGGCTGGTCTCGCGCGAGCTCATGCGCGGGCTCAGCAAGCAGCTCAATCCCCT
>JBFGLX010000355.1:0-3517 GCA_041575955.1 Thermoanaerobaculia bacterium | reverse complement strand
GTGGCGTTCGGCATCGAGGACTGAACAGGCGAGACTCAACCGACCAGGGTCTTCGCGCCGAAGCTCACGACCAAAGGGTCCACGAGCCGCTCGAAGTCCTCGTAGGCCAGCCGGACGAGCTCGGTATGCGAGCCGGCGTTGAACGCGATCTCGTCGTCCTCGGTCAGGCTCTCGTCCGCGAACACGCGCATCGCGTAGAGGTTGCCGAACGGCGGCATCGCGCCGGGCTTGCAGCCGGGGAAGCGGCTCTGGAAATCCTCCTCGGTGGCCAGCTCTACCTTCTCGGCCCCGGCGACCTCCCGCAGGAGGCCGAGATCGACCTTCGCCGTCGCCGGCAGGACGGCCATCGCCATCTCGCCGTCGAGCTCGACGATCACCGTCTTGGCCAGCTCCTTTCCGGGGATGTGGGCCGACGCCGCGATCTCCTGCGCGGTGTAGGCCGTCGAGTGGGTGATGGAGACGTACTTGACGCCCTCCTCGTCGAGGAACGCCTTGAGCTTCTTGTCGGGCATGCGCGACCTCCTTGACCTTGGATGGCCCAAGCCTAGCCTACGCGCGCGGGTCGGCGACACACCCGGACGGGTGGGTCCGGGGCTCCGAAGGGGTGCGCCGCGCCGGATACGATGTCCCAAGCGGGCTCGGACCGAGGCGGCCGGGCGCGATCACCAGAGCGGGAGAAAGCGATGCGGACCCAGGCGGAGAAGGCGACGGCGTTCCGGGCGCTGCACGAGCGCGACGGCGCGTTCATCATTCCCAATCCGTGGGACGCCGGCACGGCGCGGCTGCTCGCGCGTATCGGGTTCGAGGCGCTGGCGACCACCAGTGCCGGCTACGCGTTCTCGATCGGGCAACGCGACAACAGCGTCGGCCGCGATCGCGGCGGTGGTGGGCGCGGTCGATCGGCCGTGAACGTGGTGATGGGCCTTCAGGGCGTGCAGCTGGGCCTGGGCGACCTCGCCGAGCTCGGGGTCAAGCGGGTGAGCGTCGGCAGCGCCCTCTGCCGGGCCGTCCTGGGCGCCTTCCTCCGCGCCTCGCGCGAGATGCTCGAGCAGGGCACGTTCTCGTTCGCGGAGGACGCGGTGAGCTTCCCCAACGTGAGCGCGATGTTCGAGCCGGCGAGTTGAGCTCAGGGCGAGAACGCTTCCGGCTGGCCGAGCAGCTGCGCGTCGAACGTCGTGAACCGCGTGCAGCCGGCCGACCGGGCGCACTCCAGAATCGCGTAGTCGGCGAAGTCCGCGCTGCCTCCGGCGTAGGCATCGAGTGACCGGCGGACGGCGTCGAGCTCTTCGACGACCACCTGTCTCGCCTTCAGCAGGCCGCGGAGCGCTCTGACGACTTCGGGCCGCGAGAATCCGTAGCCGCGGGTCAGGACCCAGACGACTTCACACAGGACGATCCGTGACACGAAGATGCGGTCGTCGCGCTCGAGCAGACGCTCGACCAGGGCCGCCGCACGCGCCGACTGATCCGGATCGTCGTCGACCAGGTATCGAACCAGCACGTTGGTGTCGACCGCGATCACTCCCGGGTGCCTCCTGTGCGCACCGCCTCGTCCATCTCCTCGAGCGTCAAGCGCACCTTGCCCGGCTTGAGGATGCCTCTGAGGGTCCGAAGATCCTGACTCGCGGCCTCGACCATGACCTCTCCCTCTTCCGTGAGACGGAATTCGACCCGGTCGCCTGGCCGGACGTTGAGTCGGTCGCGGATGGCCTTCGGCAGGGTCAGCTGGCCCTTGCTGGTGAGCGTGCTGATCGGCATGCCTTACCTCGTATAGAATTTCTTACCATAGGAAAGGGCTCCTCGCAAGGGGGCTCGTACGGCCCCGTATAGGAAACTATCCAGGCTATGAGACGTTTGGGCTCGAGGAGAGGAGCGTTCATGTCGCAGGGGATCCGGCATTCACTAGCGGCCGTGCTGGTGGCTCTTGCCGCCGGCGCCGCACACCCGCAGGGCGAAGACGCGGCCTGGCCGCAGTGGCGCGGGCCGGATCGGGACGGCCAGGCGCCGGGGTTCGAGGCGCCGGTGCGATGGCCCGCGCGGCTCGAGAAGCTGTGGCGCGTCGAGGTGGGGCACGGCCATTCCGGGCCCGTGGTCGCCGGCGACCGGATCTACCTGTTCGTGCGCGACGAGCGGGGCGAGTCGGCCGAGGCGCGAAGGCTCGGAGACGGCTCGCTGCTCTGGCGGCGGAGCTACCCGACCGCCTACCGGGTGACCTCCGAGGCCCGCTGGCACGGGCGGGGACCCTTCTCGACGCCGCTCGTCGCGGACGGCGTCCTCTACACCTACGGCATCGCGGAGGTGCTGTCGGCGTGGCGCGCCTCCGACGGCGAGCTCCTCTGGCGGCGGGATTTCGGCCAGGAGTTCGAGACCCCTTGGACCTACTACGGCACGTCGCTGTCGCCGATCCTGACCGCCGGCAAGGTGATCGTGCACGCCGGCGGCCCTGGCGCCGGGGCGCTGGTCGCGCTCGACGCCACGACCGGCGACGAGCGCTGGCGCCTCGGGGGCGAGGGCCCACCCTACGGCTCGGCGATCGTCACCGAGCTCGACGGCGTCCGCCAGCTCGTGAGCCTCACCCAGAACCGGCTGATCGGGGTCGATCCCGAGACCGGCGGGCTGCTCTGGAGCCGGCCCTTCAAGGTGGGCTACGACAACACGGTGCAGACGCCGCTCGTGGCCGCGGGCCTCCTGGTGATGGCGGCCTGGGAGACGCCGGCGCGCGGCTTCCGCGTGCGGCGGGGAGAGGTGGGCTGGACCGCCGCCGTCGAGTGGGAGACGCCGCAGTCCGCGATCGCCTACACCTCGCCGGTCTCGATCGGCGGTCGCGTCTGGGGGTTTTCCCATCACGACAGCGGCCGCCTCTACCGGCTCGATCCCGAGAGCGGCCGCATCGACTGGCGCGGCGCGCCGCGCCGGGGCGAGCACGCCTCGCTGGTCGCGGCCGGCGAGCGGCTCCTGGTCTTCACCGACGACGGCCGCCTCGAGGTCTTCGACACGACGGCCGCCGAGCCCGCGTCGCTGGCCGCCTACGAGGTGACGAGCTCCGCCCAGTGGGCGCACCCGGCGCTTTTCGGCCGCCACATCCTGGTCAAGGGCCAGGGCGAGCTGGTGCTCTGGCGGCTGCCGGGCGCCGATGCCGGGTGAGCGGTCGGGCGGTGTCGAATTCGGCTCGGCCCGCGCATCGAGGCCTGGATGCCGCACCTGATGACCTGGATCCCGTATCTGGACGCGGCCGCGGTCGGCGACCATTCCGAGGGCTCCGGCCATCCGGTCGTCGCCGGCGGCCCGGGCAGCCGCAAGAGCGTGATCATCGTGCCGATGGCCGAGTTCGTCGAGTGAGGGCCCGGCGGTCGGGCTAGCCGGTGGGGCGGCGCCGCGCGAGCGAACGCCGCAGCGCGCCGAGAAAGCCCTCGCCCTGGCCGTTCAGATGCAGCTCGAGCTTCTCGGTGCAGTCGCAGTCGCCGCACGCCCACGGCTCCTCGCCGCTCTCGTCCCGGCACTTGGTCCTCGAGTGCGC
>JBFGLX010000354.1:0-3542 GCA_041575955.1 Thermoanaerobaculia bacterium | reverse complement strand
GTGCTCGAGGTGGGCGACGGCATCGCCCGGGTCTACGGCCTCACCAACGCGATGGCGGGCGAGCAGCTCGAGTTCTCGAACGGGCAGTTCGGACAGGTGTTCAACCTGGAGGAGAGCTCCGTCGGCGTGGTCATCTTCGGCCAGTACCTCGACATCAAGGAGGGCGACGAGGTTCGCCGAACCGGCCGCCTGCTGAGCATCCCGTGCGGCGAGGCGATGATCGGCCGGGTGGTCGATCCGCTCGGCCGGCCGCTCGACGGCAAGGGCGTCGTCGAGACGCCCCACCGCCGGCCGCTCGAGTACAAGGCGCCGGGCATCGCCGCCCGCCAGCCGGTGAACGAGCCGCTCCAGACCGGCATCAAGGCGATCGACAGCATGATCCCGGTCGGCCGCGGCCAGCGCGAGCTGATCATCGGCGACCGCCGGACCGGCAAGACCGCGATCGCGATCGACACGATCATCAATCAGCGGGGCGGCGACGTGATCTGCATCTACGTCGCGGTCGGTCAGAAGGAGTCGACCGTCGTCGGCGTGATCGACAAGCTGACCGAGCACGGCGCGATGGACTACACCATCGTCGTCTCGGCGTCGGCGGCCGACCCGGCGCCGCTGCAGTACATCGCGCCCTACGCCGGCGCCGCGATGGCCGAGTACTTCATGTACCAGGAGGGGCGCGCGACGCTGGTGATCTACGACGATCTGTCGAAGCAGGCCCAGTCCTACCGGCAGCTGTCGCTGCTGCTGCGCCGGCCGCCGGGACGCGAGGCCTACCCGGGCGACGTCTTCTATCTCCACTCGCGGCTGCTCGAGCGCGCGGTGAAGCTGCGCGACGAGTACGCCCTGGTGCCCAAAGCCACCTCCGAGAGCGAGCTCGACCGGTCGCTGGCGATCGCCCATCCGGAGGGCATGGCGGCGCCGGCCGAGCACCGGCCCGACGAGGCGCGCGGCATCTACCACCGCCCGCACGGCCTGGCGCGGGCCGAGGCCTACCTCGAGACCCGCGACGACAAGGACGATCTGCGGATCCATCACTTCCCCGACACCGGCGGCTCGATGACCGCGCTGCCGATCATCGAGACCCTCGAGGGCGAGGTCTCGGCCTACATTCCGACCAACGTCATCTCGATCACCGACGGCCAGATCTACCTCGAGCCCGACCTGTTCTTCGCCGGCGTCCGGCCGGCGGTCAACGTCGGCATCTCGGTCTCGCGGGTGGGCGGCAACGCGCAGATCAAGGCGATGAAGAAGATCGCCAGCACCCTGCGCCTCGACCTGGCGGCCTTCCGCGAGCTGGAGGCGTTCTCCCAGCTCGGCACCGAGCTCGACGCGGCCACCCAGCGCCAGCTCGACCGCGGCGAGCGCATGGTCGAGCTGCTCAAGCAGGGCCAGTACAGCCCCTATCCGATCGCCGACCAGGTGATCAGCATCCTGGCCGGCGCCAAGGGCCACCTGGACAAGCTGCCGGTGTCGCAGGTGGCGGCGTTCGAGGTCTACCTGCTCAAGGTGATCAACGACGAGTACCCGGAGCTGGTCCAGGAGATCGCCGACACCGGCAGCATCTCCGACGAGCTCGGCGCTCAGCTCGATTCCCTGATGGGCGACCTGGCTCGCCGGTTCGCCAAGGAGAGCGCGGCGGCCTAGCCAGCGGCCCGAGACGATGGCGAATCGCAGACTCCTGGTGAAGCGCCGCAAGGCGGTGCGCAACATCCGCAAGATCACGCGGACGATGCAGCTCATCGCCACGGCGCGCTTCCAGGCGGCCCACAACGCGGCGGTGTCGCGGCGGCCGTATACCGACAAGCTGGCCCAGCTGACCGCCGGCATCGTCGGCTCGATGGGCGACCTCGAGCACCCACTGATGAAGGCGGCCGACGAGGAGAAGCGCGGCGCGCTGGTGGTTCTCACCAGCATGCGCGGACTGTGCGGCGCCTTCAACGGCAACGTGCTGCGCGCGGCGATCGAGCGGCTCGACCAGAACGCGGCGAGCGGCGTCGACACCGAGGTCGAGATGGTCGGCAAGAAGGGCATCGCCTTCTTCAAGTTCCTCGGCCGGCCGATGGCGCAGCGGGTCACCCACATCAGCGATCTGCCCACCTTCGGCGAGGTCGAGCCGATCGCCAACTCGCTCATCGAGCGCTTCATGCGCGGCGACATCGACTCGGTCGACGTGGTCTACACCAAGTTCATCTCGACCGGCCGGCAGAAGCCGGTGGTGGAGCGCCTGCTGCCGCTGACGCAGCTGGCGGAGGGCGCCGGCGCCGAGGGGCAGGGCGCGGGGCCGCAGGTCGAGTACGAGTTCTCGCCCAACCCCGAAGAGCTGCTCGACGAGCTCTTGCCGGCCACCGTGCGGGTGCGGCTCTTCCAGGCGTTCACCGATTCGGCGGTCAGCGAGCAGGTGGCGCGGATGGTGGCGATGAAGGCCGCCACCGACGCCGCCCAGGACATGATCAAGCGCCTCACCCGGCAGTACAACCGGGCGCGTCAGACCCAGATCACTTTGGAGCTGCTGGACATCGTGGGCGGCGCCAACGCTCTCGAATAGAGGTCGAACAATGGACAACGGAAACCTTGGAAAGATCACTCAGGTCATCGGCTCGACCCTCGACGCGCAGTTCCCCGAGGACAAGATGCCGGCGATCTACAACGCGCTGCGGATCGAGCTCGAGCGCACCGTCCAGGAGGAGACGTTCAGCGAGACCCTCTGGTGCGAGGTCGCCCAGCACCTCGGTGGCGGCCGAGTGCGGGCGATCGCGCTGGGCTCGACCGACGGCGTGCAGCGCGGCGCTTCGATCGTCGACACCGGCGGTCCGGTCGAGGTGCCGGTCGGCGAGGAGACGCTCGGCCGGGTCTTCAACATGGTCGGCGACACGATCGACGACCTGGGCCCGATCGAGGTCAAGGAGCGGCGCCCGATCCACCACGAGCCGCCCGAGCTCAACGAGCTGTCGGCCAAGACCGAGCTGTTCGAGACCGGCATCAAGGTGATGGATCTCCTCTGCCCGCTGGTCCGCGGCGGCAAGGCCGGCCTGTTCGGCGGCGCCGGCGTCGGCAAGACGGTCATCATCCAGGAGCTGATCGCCCGCCTGGCCCGCTTCCACAGCGGCTACTCCTGCTTCGCCGGGGTCGGCGAGCGCACCCGCGAGGGCAACGACCTCTGGCTGGAGATGCAGGAGGCGCAGATCGGCGACACCGGCAAGCGGGTGATCGACCAGACGGTCATGGTCTTCGGCCAGATGAACGAGCCGCCCGGCGCCCGCCTGCGCGTGGCCCTGTCGGCCCTGACCATGGCCGAGCACTTCCGCGACCAGACCGGCGCCGACACCCTGCTGTTCGTCGACAACATCTTCCGCTTCTCGCAGGCGGGCTCCGAGGTCTCGGCGCTGCTCGGGCGGATGCCCTCGGCGGTCGGCTATCAGCCGACCCTGGGCACCGAGATGGGCGAGCTGCAGGAGCGCATCACTTCGACCTCGAGCGGCGCGGTGACCAGCATCCAGGCGATCTACGTGCCGGCCGACGACTACACCGACCCGGCGCCGGCGACC
>JBFGLX010000353.1:0-3545 GCA_041575955.1 Thermoanaerobaculia bacterium | reverse complement strand
CCGAATGTCACGGACCGTACTATGAGCGTCCGAGAGCAGGTTGCGGGTGCGCTCCCGGACGTTCGACAGCCGCTTGAGCACGGCTCTTCCCAGCTGGGGCTAAGCGACGCGGACCACCTCGGAGGACGCCGCAGCCTTCTCCGCGCAGCGCTCATGACCAGCGTAGTGCTGCGCTCATGACCAGCGTAGTGCTGGACTTCCGCGACGAAGCTACTGCTGGTTTCGCGGGCGCGAGCGGAAGTGGTCTGTTCTAGGTCGCCGGCGCTACAAGCGGCACAAACGCCGCCGGCGGGGGAAACGAGCCCGCCGGGAACTCGAGTCGCCGCCGACCGGCTTTGAGGTCCTCAGCCGCCTGCCGATACATCCGTCGAAAGAGCCGGTAGGCATCCTCGAGGGCTCTCCGGATCCGGGGCTCGACGGCATGGAACCGCGGCGCCGGCGAGCGCCGGGTCCACCGCGGACGATCGTGCGGGTGTTGGGCGAGAATCTTCGCCTTGCCCATGACCGGCTGTCCCGCGCGCTCCTTCTCGTACTTGCGGCGGATGTCAAGAATGAGCGCGCGGACGAGCGTCTGCCGCTCGGGCGCGGCCAGCTCCTCCCAGCACGGTAGGGGTGAGAGTTCCAGCCGCTCGGCTGTGGTGAAGAGAGCGTCGCGGATCGGCTCGCCCTTGAGGTGAGCCCGGTACTGCTCGGTGCGATCGACCCAGACCCCTTCGAGTGGTGTGCCCTGGGCAAGTTGGTCGGCCGAGTGCGCGCCCGGCCAGTGGCGGGGAGACGCGACCAGGCCCTCTTTGACGCCCTGCTCGAGGATGTAGCGCAGCCGCCCGAGCTGGGCCTCGGGCTCGTGGCTGACGACAATGTCGGTGTAACGGCGGCCCCAGACCTTCTCGCGCCATGAATACAGGCGCCCGACCTCGCGGGCGATGTTGGAATTGACGTAGCGCATGAACGCGGCGAGCTGCTGGGCGTCTGTTACGCGCAGCAGCAGATGGCAGTGGTTGGAGAGGTAGACGAAGGCGCATACCCGGGCGCCGGTCGAGCGCTGGGCGCGGGCGAGGATGCCGATGATCGCGGAGTTGAGCGCCGGCGAGGGCTTGAGCAAGAGGCGGCGTTGGATGGCTCGGCAGGTGACTTCGACGAGGGACTCTTCGGGGACGTAACGGAGCTTGCGCGGCATATTGGAGAGGACGGGAACGAGCCTTTCCATCTCCCAACATTCGTGTGGAACCTCCCAACTGGGAACCTCCCAACATTCGTGTGGAACCTCCCAACTGGAGAACCTCCCAGTACCCGGCGGCCATCGGTTTAGCGGTGGCGCTGCGAGTGCGAACGAGGGCCGTGCGTAGGATAGTCGGAGGAGGTCAGGAAGTCGGGTCGGCCTCCATGCGCGCCAGGAGGTCTCGGAAACGCGGATCGTCCCGAACCGCGTCGAGGTCGCTGTCCTGGCGCCACCAGTCGGCCTCGCGGTCGCCGGCGGCGTAGGCGCTCTCGAGAGCGGCGATCGCCTCGTCGACCCGGCCGGCGAGTGCGAAGAAGCAGGCGGTGTTGTAGAGCGTCACGATGTCCTGGGTGCCGCTCTCGACGACCTGGGCGGCCCATTCGAAGGCGCGCTCCCGGTCGCCGAGCTCCAACAGGGACGAGGCTCCGGCAAGGCGCATGTGGAGGTCGTCGGGCTTGAGGGCGAGCCGGCGCTCGGCGGCTTCGATCCGGCGGCGGTGGGCCTCCTCGAGCCGCTTTTCCCAGTGGCGCATCAGCTCGGCGGCGTCCCGTTTCGACGCGCTGGCCTGGGCCTGATCCATCTGTGCGGCGGCCTCCGCGACGAGGGTGCGGTAGGCCTGCGGCAGGAGCCGAATGGGCCGCAGGTCGTAGGGATCGATCTCTACAGCTCGCTCCCAGAGCTCGGCGGCGCGCTCCGTCTTCTCCTGCTTGAAGAGGAAGTTGCCGTAGGCGACGAAGGCCTCGCCGAGCTTGGGATCGAGCCGGATTGCGGTCTCGAACGCGCGCTCGGCCTCGTCCGGCTCTCCGGCCAGCGAGACGTAATAGGCGCGGGCGAGGTGGGCATCCCCGAGGTCGGGAGCCAGGTCCAGGGCACGGCGGCTGGCCCTCGCCAGCGCGTCCAGATGGGAGTCGCCGTCGTTGAAGGTCACATAGAGGGCGTGGTGACAGCGACTGAGCCCGGTGTAGGCCCGGACGTACATCGGGTCGAGATCGACGGCGCGCTGGTACATCTCGCAGGCGTACTGAAATCCCTTCTTCGTCTGCTGCTCGGTGTACTGGTGACCCCTCAGGAAGAAGTCGTAGGCCTCGACGCTGGAGGTGCCGGTGTCCACGCCGCCCGGCGCCAGGGTGATGCGCATGGCACCGGCGATGCTCCGGGCGACCTCGCCCTGAACGGTGAAGACGTCATCGAGGCCGCGCTTGTACTCCCGCGACCAGAGCACATCGCCGTCGGGCACCCGCACCACCTGGGCGGCGATGGCGATCTCGTCGCCGGCACGGCGGACGCTCCCCACCACCAACCGCTCGACGCCCAGGCTCTTGCCGACCCGCCCGAAGTCGATCGCCTTCTCGCCCCGGAGCGCGAAGATCGCCGTACGGGACGGGACGCGGAGCTGCTCGACCTGCGCGAGCGCCTGGAGGATCGCTTCGGTCATCCCGTCTGTGAAGTACTCGCTGTCGGGTCCGCTCAAGTTCTCGAAGGGCAGTACGGCGACCGAAGAGACCCCACCCGCTGCAGGCCCGCTCGGGCCGCGCGCCATCCACCAGCCGGTGGCCAGCGCCGCCGCGAGGATCGCGGCGCCGAGGGCCGGCCACGCCCAGCGGCGGCTCAGGAGCTCGGCTGGAGCCGAAGGAGCCGCGGGAGACGAGGGCGCCGGCGTCAGGGGCCGGGCCGCTTGCGAGCCGCTCGTGGCCGTCAGCATCTCGCCCGAGTCCATCTCGCGCCGCAGCGCCTCGAGCTCGTTGCGCACGTCGAGCGCCGACTGGTAGCGGCGGGCGGGGTCCTTCTCGAGGCAGTGATGGATGATCCTGAGCAGGTGCCGGGGCAGGTCGATCCTGCTCTCGGGCAGCGGTGGCGGCGGATCGCGCAGGATGCTCGAGGAGAGCTCGGCCGAGCTCGCGCCCCGGAAGGGCCGTCGGCCGGCGACCATCTCGTAGAGGACGACCCCCAGGGAGAAGATGTCGGTCCGGTGGTCGATCGGTCCGCCGGTCAGCTGCTCGGGCGACATGTAGAGCGTAGTGCCGATGATCATCCCGGCGCGCGTCAGCGGCTGGTCGAGCGTGGCGGCGAGACTCGGATCCGATCTGCCGTCCGTGGACTCGGGCTCCCTCTCGCTCAGCTTCGCCAGGCCGAAGTCGAGCACCTTGACGCGCCCCTCGCGGTCGAGCATGACGTTGGCGGGCTTCAGATCGCGGTGAATGATCCCCCGTTCGTGGGCCGCCGCCAGGGCGTCGGCCAGCGGGATCGCGATATCGAAGATGTCCTTCAGTTCGAGCCCGTCGGGCGGCAGCCGGTGGTCGAGGCTCTGCCCCTCGACCAGCTCCAT
>JBFGLX010000352.1:0-3574 GCA_041575955.1 Thermoanaerobaculia bacterium | reverse complement strand
CTAGAACGAGACCAGGAACCCCAGCTGGAACTGGTTGAACTCGCGGTTCGGCGCGGCTGTGAAGGCGTTGTGGTAGTTGTACGTCGCCTCGAAGTCGAACCGCGGTCCGACCGGCACGTTGAGGCCCAGGCCCAGATTGCCGCCGCCTTCGAAGCTCCCCGGGTCGAAGTGGTAGATCCCAAGGCCGCCGTTCAGGAAGAAGCGGACCGGCGCCGCCGGGTTGACGGTGAACTTGATGTTGGCGGCGAGGTTGCCGACGCCGACGTCCGGCAGGCCGGGCTGGCCGTCGAACCTGGAGTAGCCGAGCCGCACGTCCCACGCCAGCTGGGTCGTGAACGGGTAGACGAAGTCCAGGTTCAGCGTCGAGCCCTGGTCGGCGATCGCGGCGAGGGCGCCGTTCGGGTCGACCAGGCCGGCGTGCAGGCTGAACCTGGGCGGCGTCCGCGCGGTCAGCGTCCGCGCGACCACCGGCGTGTCCGGATCGTCGCTCGTGACGGTGAGCTGGCAGCTCTTCGGGCCGGGCAGCGCGGGCGTGAACCCGACCACGAGGTCGACGCAGGCGCCGGCCGGAATCGTCGCCGGGAACGGGTTGCCGATCAGGGTGAAGTCGGTGCAGTTGATCGCCGCACCGGTGACGTCCAGGTCGCAGGCGCCCAGGTTGCAGACGGTGAAGGTCTCTTCGGCCGGCGTCCATGCCGAGGTGACGCCGAAGTCGCCCGAGCCGGTGACCACGACGTTCTGCTCGGTGCCGTTGCCGGTGGCGTCGACGTCGAAGAGGGGGTTGTTCGGGTCGTTGCTCGAGATCGTCAGCGTCGCCGAGTCCGGGCCCGGGGCGCCGGGCGCGAAGCGCGCCTGGAACGGGAAGCAGAAATCGGGACTGATCGTGACCGGGTAGCCGGCCAGGGGCGCGGTGACCGAGAACTCCGGATCGGACGACGCGACGCCGTAGACGACCAGGTCGGCCTTGCCGGTGTTGCATACGTCGAGCGTCGCGGCGCCGACGGATCCGACGCAGACGTCGCCCAGGTCGAGCGGGCCCGGCACCTGGATCTGCGGCGCCGGTGGCGCCAGGGGCGGGACGTAGTTGGTCAGCATGACCTCGTCGACGACGATCCGGCCCACGGCCGAGCCCCAGGAAGGACCGACGTCAAGACGCACGGCCACGATCTGGCTCAGGTCGAGGCCCGAGCCGTTGTTGAGGAAATCGGTGAGCCGGATGCGGACGGCTTCCATCTCGTTGTGCCAGCCTCCGCCGCGCTGGTAGGGCTGCTCGAGGCCGCCGCCGTACGCGCCGATGTTGATGCTGCTGCTGGTGCCGCCGGCGTCGCGCAGGGTGACCGAGAAGGTCAGATCGCCGAGCACCGCGAGCGTGTTGGGGTGCTGCGTGCCTTGAGCCGCGCGGAAGGCGAGGTAGACGTTGTCGGTGAAGTCGCGCTCTCCGGCGACGATCTCCCATTCGTAGAAACGGTCCTGGTTGGTCCAGTCGAAGACCACGCCCCGGCTCGAATCGGTGGCGCTCGCCTGGGTCGCGCCGTTGAACGGATCGCCGGCGCCGAAGACGAAATCGCCGTTGTTGTCGTCGAGCCGGCCCTCGGTCAGGTTCTGGACGTCGAACGCCACCGCGCCACCGGAGCTGCTGGTGCCGGTGCCGGGCTGGGTCTGGTAGTCGTCGATCATGAAGTTCCCGGTCGGCGAGCCGTTGCGGTACTCGTGAGTCACCACGACGCAGGGGTTTGCCGTCGGCACGCCGATCGGGCGAAAGCTCTCGTACTGCCGGGTCAGGAAATCGAGCGCCGGCACGTTGCCCTCGACGTAGTGCTTGATCAGGGGCAGGAAGTGGCCGAGCTGGATCAGGTGGGTCAGACCGTCGGGCGGACCGATGGGGCACGGACCGGTGAAGGCGGCGCCGGCCGCGTCCTCGTCATGGAACCAGCCGTGGCCCGTGCCCTGGACGACCGTGGACTGCCGGTACCCCGTGGCTCGATCGTGGATGTGGAAGGTCTGGCAGAGGTCGCAGCCGGCCGACCCGTTGACGTCGGAGTCGCCCGCCGCGGTCCACAGGTGGTAGTTGGCGTCGTGGGGCTCGGTGATGCCGGTCCCTTGAAAGTCGGTGGGCAGCATGCTGCTGATCAGACGGATGTCGGAGCGGCTGAAATGGGTCGGCGTGTGGCTGCCGTCGAACAAGCGGTCGTAGCCGATCGCCACGCCCTCGCCGCCCCGGCTGTGGCCGATCCAGGTGATGCGGCTGGTGTCGAGATGCCCGACCAGCGCTCCGGCCGCGATCGCGCCCGCCTGCACCTGGTCGATGAAGGCGTCGGTGTGCCCGAGGGTGGTCGTGGCCGCGGTCTCGACGCCGGGCACGGTGTCGTTGTCATGGCTCATCACGACATAGCCGTAGGACGCCATGTGGTTGCCGATGTGGTCGTACCACTGGTAGTTGTGGCCGTTGCCGTGACTGACGATGATCACGGGGAGCTTGCCCATGGAGGCGACGTTGGTCGGGTAGTAGAGATTCTCGGCCAGCCTGGTCGCCGGGATGCCGAAGCTCGCGCCCACCGCCGGCGCGATGTTGTAGAGCACTTCCGTGACCCCGAGCGGGCCCGCGGCGGTGGTGTCGTGCACCGCGTAGAAGCCGGCTTCGTCGCTCAGACCGTCGATGAAGTCGCCGTCCCCGAGCGCCCCGTCCTGATCGCAGTCCAGCACGACGTCGTAGCCCACTCCCAGGCCCAGGCCGGCGCTGGCGCTGAGCTCGGCGGGCGCGGCCACCTGGAAGGTGTTGTTCTGGATGGTCGCGCCACCGAAGTTCTCGGTCTGCGCGCCGCCGAGGGTCACGTCGCTCAGCGAGACGTCGCCGGCCCACTGCGCCACGCTCTTGGCGCCCACCACGTAGATGTCGCACGTCTGCCCGACGACCCCTGGAAAGCGCGTGGGATCGATGGCCACCTCCACGGTGGCGTTCACGTTGATCGCCTTGACGTATTCGAAGAACGGGTACTGGGCCAGCGAGTTGCCCGCCAGCTCGGTGCGCGTGATCGCGGCCTGAGCCGGCGCCGCCAGCGCGGCGAGAGCCGCGGCGCAGCCCAGCGTGGTCAACCATCGAGACGGTGTCATTCTCGCCTCCTCCTGCTCTTCCTCTTCATCACCTTCCGCTGGGGCCGAGACATGGCCGAGCGCTCTACTGCGGCTCCCGTCGCTCGGGCGCCGTCGCCACCGGAAGGCGCCAGGTCTTCGCCAGGTCGCTCTCCTGCGGCGAGTATTCGAGGACCAGGTTCGCCGCCTGCTCGCGCAGGAGGCTGAACAGGTCCGGCGCCTCGAAGCGGCCTCGGGTCGCGCGCTTGACCTTCGTGGCGGAGAACGGCCGGATCTCGGCTCGGTCGGCGAGCGCCCGCTCGGCCTCGATCACCTCGGCGGTCACGCGCTCCGGAAGCTCGGGGCGGCCGAACCATATCGGAGCTCGGGTCAGATCGACGTCTCCCGGAATGATGCCGATGACGTGGCCCGACTCGTATCCCTGATTCAGGCGTTGCACCGGCCAATCGCCCGCGTAGAGCACCGGCTCGGCGACATTGCGGGG
>JBFGLX010000351.1:0-3581 GCA_041575955.1 Thermoanaerobaculia bacterium | reverse complement strand
CTGAGGCTGGTCGAGGCGCTGCCGCGCACGGCGTCGAACAAGCTGATGCGGCGCAAGCTGCGCGCGGAGTGGGCGGCGCTCCGGTAAGCTCGCCCAGCCCTGACCGGGCGGCGCCCGGGACGTGCACCCCTTTCCATTCGAACTCAGCGGCTCAGGCGCTCGAGCATCGACGCCGGGAGCCGGATCTTCATCGGGAGACAGCTCATGAACACAGAAGAGACCATCCAGTACGCCATCGACCTGATCACCCAGTGGGGGCTCAAGGTGGTCGGCGCGATCGCCGTCCTGATCCTCGGCCGCATGGTCGCGGGCCTGCTGCGGCGCGGCGTGCGTAAGGCGCTCGCCAGCCGCGGCGTCGACGCGACCCTGGTGCCGTTCGTCAGCAGCCTGGTCTACTACCTGGCGCTAGCGGTCGTGGTGATCGCGGTCCTCAGCCTGTTCGGCATCCAGACCACGTCGCTGGTCGCGGTGCTCGGCGCCGCCGGCCTGGCGGTGGGCCTGGCGCTCCAGGGAACGCTGTCGCACTTCGCAGCCGGGATCATGCTGCTCATCTTCCGGCCGTTCAAGGTCGGCGACACGGTCGACATCGGCGGCACCAAGGGCACGGTCGAGGAGGTCGGCATCTTCACCACCACGCTCAAGAGCGCCGACAACGTCAAGATCCTGGTGCCGAACTCGAAGATCTACGGCAACTCGATCCACAACTACAACGGCTACGACACGCGGCGCGTCGACATGGTCATGGGAATCGGCTACGACGACGACATCGCCAGGGCGATCGAGATCATCCGCGGCGTGGTCGAGGCCGACGAGCGCGTGCTCGCCGAGCCGGCGCCCCAGATCGCGGTCTCGGAGCTGGCCGATTCGTCGGTCAACCTGGTGGTCCGGCCGTGGTGCCAGGCGCGCGACTATTGGGGCCTGAAGTTCGACCTTACGCACCGCCTCAAGCTCGCTCTCGAGGACGGCGGCTGCTCGATCCCCTACCCGCAGCGCGACGTGCACCTGTTCCAGGAGAGCGCCGGTTAACTGGAGAAAGGGGAGCGCCCTCCCCTTTCAACCCCTCCGTAACCGGGGCGTGGAGCGGGTCGTGCCAGCGCGTTGTCCGGCTACACCCGCTCGAGGATGGTCGCCACGCCCTGGCCGCCGCCGATGCACAGGGTCACCAGGGCGGTGTTGAGATCCGCCCGCTCGAGCTCGTCGATCGCCGTGCCCAGGAGCATTGCCCCGGTCGCGCCCAGTGGGTGCCCCAGGGCGATGGCGCCGCCGTTGACGTTGACCTTCTCGGGATCGATGCCGAGGTTGCGGATGGTCTGCAGCGGCACGGCGGCGAACGCCTCGTTGATCTCCCAGAGATCGATGTCGGCGACCGTCATGCCGGCCTGGGCGAGCGCCTTCTTGGACGCGGGGGTCGGCGCGGTGAGCATGATGATCGGCTCGGTGCCGTAGGTCGCGACGGTGCGGATGCGGGCGCGGGGCTCGAGCCCGTGCGCCTTGGCGAACTCCTCGGAGGCGACCAGCACCGCGGCCGCGCCGTCGACGATGCCGCTCGAGTTGCCGGCGGTGTGGACGTGGTGGATCTTCTTGGCCTCCGGGTAGCGCGCCAGCGCGATCTCGTCCAGGCTCTCGCCGTTCGGCCCGACCGGCTTGGACCCGAACTCCGCGAACACCGCGGTAAGCTCGGCCAGGCCCTCGAGGGTGGTCTCGGGGCGCGGGTGCTCGTCCCGGTCGAGCACCGTCTCGCCGGTGGCCGGATCGACGACCGGAAACAGGCTGGTCGAGAAGTAGCAGCTCTTCTGGGCGTGCGCGGCCCGCTGCTGCGAGGTGAGCGCGAACGCGTCGACCTCCTCGCGGCTGAAGCCTTCGAGGGTGGCGATGAGGTCGGCGCTGATCCCCTGCGGCACCTGGAAGTGCTTGGCCCGCAGACGCAGGTTGTCGCCGTCGGCGCCGGCGCCGTCGGAGCCCATCGGCGCCCGCGACATGCTCTCGACGCCGCCCGCGACCACCGCCTGCTGCCACCCGGCGGCGACGCCCATGGCGGCGAAGTTGATCGCCTGGAGCCCGGAGCCGCAGAAGCGGTTGAGGGTGACGCCGGTGACCTCGATCGGCCAGTCGGCGGCCAGCACCGCGTTGCGGGCGACGTTGGCGCCCTGTTCGCCGGCCTGGCTCACGCAGCCCATCACCACGTCGTCGATGGCGGCCGGCTCGACCCCCGACTTGGCGGCCAGCCGGTTGAGCGTCTGCGCCAGGACCTCCTGCGGATGGATCCCCGAGAGCGCCCCCTTGCCGGCCTTGCCCCGGCCGCGCGGACTCCGGACAGCGTCGATGATGTAAGCAGCTCCCATGGCGATCTGGCTCCGTTCTGATGGTTGATCTGTCGGTTGGGGAAGCGGTGGGCGACGTCGCAACCGCGCCCATAGGATACCAACAAAAAGAACGCTTGTGCTATTTCGTCGTGCGCGCGAGATAGCCGCCAAGGAGGGTCCCTGCCAGGATCGCCGGGGCGAGCAGCAGGAGGGCCGACACCAGGGCGACCGGCCAGAGCTCGGGCGGGCCGACCAGGAGCCTCGCGGGCCCGAGCACGAAGAAGAGCGCGGTCACCGCCGCCATGACCCCCGCGGCCATCAGGCCGGCCTCGTTGAAGCGATTCCGCCAGCTCGCGGCGCGGCGCGCGAGGATCAGGGCGACGAGGCCGAGCGCCACCTGCGTGGCCACGATGCCCGTCCTGGAGGCCAGGAACCACGGGGTCTCGAGCGCCGCCACCGGCTGGAGGAAGCGCTCCCAGGCGAGGGCCAGGAGCCCGTGGCAGGCCAGGAAGGCGGCCACGCCGGCCAAGAACGGGACCCCAGGCGGCAAGCCGGAGCCCCGCCGCTCTCGGTCGCCGGTCACCATCGATCCCGGCGGGGTGGCGGCGCCTCCCCCCGGCCGGGCCGGCGTCCGACGGGTGACGGGACCGATCCTGCACCACCCTGGAACGCGTGGCTCGTGGCTACTCGTTGAAGAGCTGGCCGTGGAAGCGCACGTCCACCGAGGTGGTGTCGGTGCTGCTGTTGCGGCAGGCGAAGACCTCCACGTTCTTGTTGCCCTGGCTGTAGAGGGTCACCGGCGAGCTCCAGCGAACGGTGCCGACCAAGCTGCTGCCGATGAACTCGGCGCCGTCCAGCCGGTCGAGGAAGTGGGACCGCTGGACCCCACCCAGCCAGGTCTTGACGTTGATGTCGATCGGATCGTAGGTGGCGCTGCCGAACTCGGACGCCTCGACCGAGATCCACTCGATGCGCAGCCTCTTGCCCGCGGCTACCGTGTAGATCGCCACCGTCTTGCACTCTTCAGTGTCGTTGATGTTGACGGTCACCGCGCCCTGCACGAAGATCCCCGGCGTCTCCGCCGCCGTCTTCTGAACCGTGTTGTCGGGGAACTTGATGCCGTCGTTCTGCAGGGCGAGCTGCGTGGCGGCGCCGATCCCGATGCTCGCGATCGCGAGGACGACCAGTGCGGCGACAAATGAAGAGCGTTTCGTCATGACCCACCTCCTGAACCACGTACGCGGGGTTCGGCGGCCCGAGCCGCCGCGCCCCTGTTTT
>JBFGLX010000350.1:0-3581 GCA_041575955.1 Thermoanaerobaculia bacterium | reverse complement strand
GGCGTCGCTGGCGCCCAAGTTCCGCGGCATCTCGCACGAGCGGATCGAGCGCGAGGGCGGCCTGCAGTGGCCGGTGCCGTCGGCCGAGGCGCCGAGCTGCGAGTACCTGCACAAGGGCGGCGTCTTGCGCGGCAAGGGGCTGTTCGTGCCGGTCGAGTACCGGCCGCCGTTCGAGCAGGAGGACGTCGAGTACCCGCTCGTGCTGTCGACCGGCCGCACGCTCTATCACTACAACGCCGCCACCCAGACCCGCCGGAACGAGCAGCTGGCGAGCAAGCAGCCCGAGGGCTTCGTCGAGGTGCATCCGAAGAACGCCCGCAGGCTCGGAATCGAGGACGGGCAGATGGTGGACGTGGTCACCCGCCGCGGCCGGGTGCGCGCCCGGGTGATGCTCTCGAAGCAGGTGCGCTTCAACGCCATCTGGATGCCCTTCCACTTCCCCGACGTGCGCACCAACTACCTGACCACCGACGCCGGCGACGCGGTGACCGGCACCGGCGAGTACAAGGTGTGCGCGGCGCGGCTCGAGCCGGTCGCGGATTCGGTGCCCGAGCAGCTCTTTCCCGGCGCCTACGCCGCGATCGACCAGCAGGCGCGCTAGGCCCGACCTTCTCACCAGCCTTCGCCCAGGATGCCGCCCCTAGCTGAATTCGCTGCGCTTCGGTCG
Source organism: Thermoanaerobaculia bacterium (assembly GCA_041575955.1). Classification (GTDB taxonomy): domain Bacteria; phylum Acidobacteriota; class Thermoanaerobaculia; order Multivoradales; family JAHEKO01; genus JAHEKO01. The sequence continues at coordinate 2,914 of JBFGLX010000350.1, read as the reverse complement.
CAAGCCTCGCATCTCCAGGCATTTGCGGCTTTCTGAATCGAACGCTGGCGAGCAGGCCGGGCCAGGGGTCGGACTGCCCGCCGCCGAGTACCTGCATCGACTGCGCCTACGCGAGGCGGAGGTCGATCGGCTGGACCGACTCGACCTCCGCCTGGGCAACAGCCGGCTCGTGGTCTTCGTGCTGGGGACGATCTTGCTGTGGCCGACGCTCGTTTCCCAGACCGTGAGTGCGGCCTGGCTGGTGGCGCCGATCGGCGTCCTCGGGGTGCTGATCGCCGCGCACGGCCGAGTGGTCCGAGAGCTGAATCGGCGGCGCCTCGGAAGCGGCTTCTATCGACGCGGGCTCGCGCGCATCTCCGGGGACTGGAGCCATCCGCACGACGATGGAGGTCGTTTTCTGCCCGCCGATCACCCCTACGCCGAGGACCTGGACCTGTTCGGGCGAGGGTCGCTCTACGGAATGCTGTGCACGGCGCACAGCTTGCCGGGCAGAGAGACTCTGGCTGACTGGCTGCTGCGGCCGGCTGCCGCGAGTGACATCGCCGCTCGGCACGACGCGGCGCGCGAGCTTCGGGGCCGGCTGGATCTGCAGGAGGAGCTGTCGCTGCTCGCGGCCGAGCTCTCGCCCGAGCTCAGGGCCGACGAGCTGGAAGCCTGGGGCACGGAGCCCCGACGCCTCGCGGGGGCCGCCTGGCCCCTTCTCGCCCTGATTCTGGGGGTGGTCAATCTGGCCGCCGTTCTCGCCTGGATCTTCGGCCCGCTGGGCGGCAAGGTGCTGCTGGCGATCCTCGGAACGAGCGCCGCGCTTGCCCTTCCGGTTCGTTCCAGGGTGTCGCAAGTGCTCGCGGGCATCGCGATGCCGGCGGGTGAGCTGCGCTTCTTGTCCAGATTCCTGGCCCGGCTGGAGTCCGAGAGCTTCGCCGATGCGCGCCTTCGAGAGCTCCAGCGGTGCGCGTTCGATGGGAATGGCGCCGCGCGGAAGCGCGCTGGCGAACGGCCGAGCCGGGGGCTGGTCGAGCTGGCCAAGCTAATCGAATGGAACGACTCCAGAAGCAACCTGTTCTTCCGGCCGCTCTCGGCGCTCCTCCACGGCGGCACCCAGATCGCGTTCGCCGTGGAGCGCTGGCGCGGGCGGCACGGGACGGTAGTCGGCAACTGGCTCCGTGCGGTCGGCGAGGTCGAGGCCCTGCTGGCGCTGGCGACGCTCTCGTTCGAGAACCCCGACTACGTGTTTCCGGAGATCGTCACGGATCGCTCGACGTTCGAGGGCGCCGCCCTGGTCCATCCGCTGCTGCCGAGGGAAAGCCGGGTGGCGAACGACGTCAGCCTCGAAGCCGGCGGCGGCGCGGCGGGCGCGTCGCCCGCCCTCCTGCTGATCAGCGGCTCGAACATGTCGGGCAAGAGCACCCTGCTTCGTACCGTGGGCGTGGCGGCGGTGCTGGCCTTTGCCGGGGCCCCGGTTCCCGCCCGGCGGCTGCGGATCTCCCCCTTGGCAATCGGCGCGAGCCTGCGGGCGCGTGACTCGCTCCTCGAAGGGGTGTCGGGCTTCTACGCTGAGCTGCGTCAGTTGCGCCGAATCCGGGATCTGGCAGCCGCCGGCCCGACCCTGTTCTTGCTCGATGAGATCCTCCACGGCACGAATTCTCACGATCGCCACATCGGCGCGGCGAGGGTCATCCACGGGCTACTCGGCGCCGGCGCCCTCGGCTTGGTGACCACTCACGATCTGGCTCTCGCGGCGGTGGCCGAGGAGCTCGGGGCCCGAGCGGCGAACGTTCACTTCGAAGATCATCTCGAGGCGGGGCGAATGGCCTTCGACTACAAGCTCCGTCCAGGGGTGGTTACGCGCGGCAACGCCCTGGCCCTGATGAAGTCGCTCGGCCTGTAGCGGCAGCCGGGCTACCGGCCGGAATCCGAGCTCGGTCCGCGCTCCTCGGGCCCGGCCATCAGGTCCGCCATCAGCTCCAGGCCCTCGACCAGCTTGCGCTGCCGGGTCTCGGAGAGCGCCGCGAAGGCGCGGTCGAAGGGCTCGCCGAACGGCGACGGCGCGGCGGCGACGAGGCGCCGGCCGGCCTCGGTCGGGACGATGTGGATCTGCCGCCGGTCGCGCGGATCGCGCACCCGGTCGATGAGCTGCTTGCTCTCGAGACGGTCCAGGACCCCGACCAGCGTACTGGCGCTGGCGAAGATCTCACCGGCGATCCGGCGCGAGGTCATGCCCTCCTCGGCGACCACCGCCATCAGGCAGAGCAACTGAGGGAGCGTGATCTGCGAACTAGAGGCCAGCTGGCGGGAGTGCAGGTCGAAGGCCTGCATCACGCGGCGGACGGCGCGCAGCAGCTCGAGATCGCGTTGGACCTTACCGGACTTCGGCGCCGGCCGCCGGCGGTGGTCCTCAGCTGGTGGCTTGTTCATGATCGCACCTCAAATGGTTTCTTCCTTGACAGATTCAAGAAGAATGATTATAGTAGAAAAGATTGTTGGACGCAACGCTGGAAGCCAGCGCTAGAGATCGACATCAGAGACCAGCACCAGAAGGAGGGGCAGAAATGGAACTCGACGAAGCTCTGAAGATCGTCAGTGGCAAGCTGCAGGAATGGGGCGACTCCCTGGTCGCGCTGATGCCGAACCTGGTGGTCGCCCTGCTGATCGTGACGATCGCCTGGGTGATCGCGCGCTTCGCCAGCCGGATGACCGAGAGGCTGGCTCGGAAGGCGTCCGCGAGAAACGCGATCGCGCGCCTCCTGGGCACGGTGACGGCGCTGGCCGTGATCGGCGTCGGCCTGTTCATCGCCCTCGGCGTGCTCAAGCTCGACAAGACGGTCACCTCGCTGCTCGCGGGCGCCGGCGTCGTCGGTCTGGCCATCGGTTTCGCCGCCCAGAACATGACCGCCAACTTCCTCTCCGGCACGGT
>JBFGLX010000349.1:0-3583 GCA_041575955.1 Thermoanaerobaculia bacterium | reverse complement strand
CTCTTCGAGCGGGCGTTCGTTCAGTACCCCTCGACCCTGGTCTCGCACGTCTCGATCTTCACCGGGCTCTATCCTCAGGAACACGGCGTCTACCCGCCGTCGAGCGCGCTTTCGCCGTTGATTCCGAGCCTGCCGGAGCGCTTCCAGAGCGCTGGCTACCGCACCGCGGCGTACACCGAAGCCGGTTACGTCAGCCGCGACTTCGGCTTCGATCGAGGCTTCGACGAGTTCGAGGCGACCACGCCGCACGGCCGGCCGCAAGCCGAGGAGACGTTCGCGCGCGGCTCGAGCTTCCTGCGCGGGCTCGGCGAGCGCGACCGGTTCTTCCTCTTTCTCCACACCTACGCCGTCCACGACCCCTACGCGCCGCCCGAGCCATACGATCGGCTGTTCTGGAGCGGCGATCCACCCGAGGTCGCCGACTCGGGCGGCCCCTTCCTGCGCGACGTCAACATGGGCCGACACCAGGTGGGCCCGGAGACGGTGGCCTTCTACCGCGCGCAGTACGACGCCGAGATCCGCTACCTCGACGCTGCCCTGGCGAGCTTCGTGGCCGAGCTCGAGGCCCTCGGTCTGGACCGGGAGACCACCCTGATCCTCACCTCGGACCACGGCGAGGAGTTCTACGAGCACGGCAAGCTCGCGCACTCGCAGGTCTACCCGGAGACCCTGCACGTGCCGCTGCTGATCGTCCGCCCCGGCCAGAGCTCCGGCGCCAGGGTCGCCGAGCTGGTGCAGAGCATCGATCTGGCGCCGACCCTCTACGAGCTGGCCGGGATCGAGGCCGGCGGGCCCGTCTCGGGCGAGAGCCTGGTGCCGCTGCTCGAAGGGAAGGCGGAATCGAGCCCGCGGCGTACGGCCTACGCCGAGGTCTTCGACCAGGAGAACCAGAAGACGCTGATCGAGGCCTCGGCCGACGGCTTCGTCCAGTACCTGACCTCGCTGGTCGTCGGCGAGCCCGACGGCACCTGGGCGACCCGCACCGCGGTGCTCGAGACCGATCGGCCGAGCCTCGAGCTGCGGCTGGTGAGCTTCGAGCGCGCGCGTGAGATCTCGGTCGAGGTCGACGGCGCGCCGCCTTCGACCGTGTCGGTGGGCACCGATTGGCAGCCGCTGAACCTCGATCTCGCCGGCGGCGAGGGTCCGAAGCGGGTTGTCCTGTCGACGCCCGAGTGCGGCGTGCCGATGTGGCTGGGGCTCGGCGGCGACACCCGCTGTCTCTCGTTCAAGCTTCAGGGCGCGGAGATCCGGCGCAGCGAGCTGTACGACCTGGCCGCCGACCCGGGCGCGGCCGAGGACATCTCGCGGCGGCGCCGGGACCTCCTCGAGCGGCTGGCGGCGGAGCTGCGGCGCTACCGCTGGCAGCTGCGCGCCGAGCCGAGCCGGCAGCAGCTGTCGAACGAGACGGTCGAGAGCCTCAAGGCGCTCGGCTATCTGAACTAGCCGCGCTTGCCATAGAATCGCCCGACGAGGCTTCAGTCGCGCGAAGGTACTTGCGCCTGGAGGGGTTCGTGTGTCCGTTTGGCGGGGCGGTCGCCCCGCGCGTTAGGAGGTTTTGATGCAGCAGGAGCGCGGTGAGTGGCAATCGACTGTCGGCTTCATCCTGGCGGCGGCGGGTTCCGCGATCGGGCTGGGCAACATCTGGCGCTTCCCGTACGTCGCCGGCACCAACGGCGGCGCGGCCTTCATCGTCATCTATCTGGTGTGCGTGGTGCTGATCTGCCTGCCCTACCTGTTCGCCGAGCTGGCCATGGGACGCCACACCAAGAAGAACCCGGTCGGCGCCGTGCTGGCGATCAAGGGCAAGAGCCCGTGGAGCCTGGTCGGCGGCCTGGGCGTTCTCACCGGCGTCTGCATCCTGAGCTACTACGGGGTGATCGCCGGCTGGGCGTTCGGCTACATCTTCAAGAGCTTCCTCGCGCCGGCGATGTCGCTGGGCGAGTTCAGCGCCAGCCGCGGGATCGCGGTGCCGCTGTTCGCGCTGTTCCTGCTGTTTACGGTCCTGGTGGTGGTCCGGGGGGTGGAGAAGGGCATCGAGAAGTCCGCCCGCGTGCTGATGCCGATGCTGCTGATCCTGATGATCCTGCTGATCGCCCGCGGGCTGACCCTGCCGGGGGCGATGAAGGGCGTCGAGTTCCTGCTCAAGCCCGATTTCTCGGTGGTCACCGTCGCCACGGTGCTGGCGGCTCTCGGCCAGGCCTTCTTCTCGCTCAGCCTGGGGATGGGCGCCATGATCACGTACGGCTCGTACCTGCCGAAGACCGCCGATCTGGCGGCCTCGGGCACCTGGGTGGCGCTGTTCGATACCGGCATCGCGCTTCTCGCGGGCTTCATGATCTTCCCGGCGCTGTTCGCCCTCGGCGGCAACCCGTCGTCGGGGCCGCCGCTGATCTTCGAGGTGCTGCCGCGGGTCTTCGAGCAGATGCCGCTCGGCGCCGTCATCGCCGCGGTCTTCTTCATCCTGCTCTCCATCGCCGCCCTGACCTCGACCGTGTCGCTGCTGGAGGTTCCGGTTTCGTACTTCGTCGACGAGCGCCGCTGGTCGCGCAAGAAGTCGGTCTGGGTGGTCGGCGGACTCGCGTTCGCGATCGGCCTTCCGGCCGCCCTCGAGCCCTCGAGCCCGGCGCTCCAGTCGATCAGCTTCATGGGCGCGACCGGGTTTCTGGGCGTCATGGACCTGATCTGGGGCAACTTCTCGCTGGCGGTCGGCGCGATGCTCCTGTGCATCTTCACCGGCTGGGTCTGGGGCTTCCGCAACGCCGGCGACGAGCTCCGGCAGGGCGGCATCATGACCGCCGGCCTGGTCACGGTGTGGGGGGTCTTCGTCCGCTTCCTCTGCCCGATCTTCATCTTCCTGGTGCTGCTGAGCCTGTTCCCGGTGGGTCAGCGCCTGCTGGCGGCGGTCGGCATCGGCTAGCGGGCTAGCCCTCGTTCCACGCTCTGCCCGAGAGGTACGGTGATTCGGATCCGGCGAGACGATTTCGAGCGGCTGGTGGCTCGGGCCCTCGACGATCTCCCCGAGGAGTTCGCCCGGGCGATGGCCAACGTGGCGGTGGTGGTCGAGGACGAGCCGAGCGACGAGCTGCTCGAGGAGATGGGGATGGACCCCGAGTACGACGACCTGTTCGGCCTCTACCAGGGCGTGCCGCTGCCGGAGCGCGACAGCTTCTACTCGGCCCTGCCCGACCGGATCGTGATCTACCGCGGCCCCATCTGCCGGGCCACCCGCAGCCGCCGCGAGGCGATCGGCGAGATCCGCGACACCGTGGTGCACGAGCTCGGGCACCACTTCGGGTTCGAGGAAGAGGATCTGCCCTACTAGGTCAGGCTAGCCGAACAGAGGCTTAGCGACCTCGGTGAGAAGGTCAGCCTACAGCCGCACGATCAGCTTGACCATGTCGTGCGGATTGCCGTCGGGGTCGCTGCCGTAGCCGGCGATCGGGATCTCGTCGAACCCCAGGCCGCGCAGGGTCGCGACCGCGTCCGCCTCGAGATCCGAGATCAGCATGCAGGTCAGGTGGCGCAGGCCGTAGGCGCGCCCGATGCTGATGAAGTTGTTGATCAGCAGCGTGCCGAGCCCCTG
>JBFGLX010000348.1:0-3583 GCA_041575955.1 Thermoanaerobaculia bacterium | reverse complement strand
TTCGGACCGGCGACATTGCATCGCGACATCAGCTTCAACGCCAGCGTGCTCCACCACCTGCCGAGCTTCGACGACAAGGGCGGCCTGATGAAGCACCTCCTCGGCGACTGGACCATCGGCGCCATCCTGCTCTACAACAGCGGCACGCCGCTCACGGTCATCACCGGCGGCGCCCTCAACGGCGTCGGGTACGCCGGCACCGGCTTCAACGACAATCAGCGCCCCATCCGAACCGGCGCGCCGTGCTCGGGCAGCGGGACGCAGATCATCAACCCCGACGCCTACACCCTGGCCGGCTATCAGCTCGGGGACACTTCGCAGATGGGACAGCGGGGCGGCTGCGAAGGGCCCGATTTCTTCCAGATCGACCTTTCGTTCTATCGCACCTTCCAGGTCAGCGATCGGTTCGACCTGCAGTTCCGGTTCGAGGTTTTCAACCTCCTGAACACCGACAACTTCGTGGGCGTCGACACGGGTTACAACGGCATCGTGACGCTCGATGCGCCGGTCGACCAGGCGACGACGATCGTCTCTTCGACGCCGTCGGCGACCTTTGGGCAGGCCTTCGGCGCTCGCGATCCACGACAGGTTCAGCTGGGCCTGAAGCTCACGTTCTAGCCAACCAAGCAGGAACCATCGCGCGGGCTGCGATCCGAGCGATTGCAGCCCGCGTGCCGTTCAGGGCCGGGAGGGACCATGAGGAGAATGTCGATTACTGCGCCCCTAGGGGCCGTCTTACTGATCGGGGCTGCCGCGCTGGCGTCCGGTTGCTCACCGGCCGATCCGGCGCCGCTCGCGGCCGCCGTCCACCCCGAGCTGTGGCCGGAGGTGAGCAGCCGGGTGGCCCACGACCCGGAGCTCGAGACCCGGGTGTCGGCGATCCTCCGGGAGCTGTCGGTCGAGGAGAAGGTCGGCCAGCTGATCCAGGGCGAGATCCTCAACGTCACCCCCGAAGACATCAGGAAGTACCACCTGGGCTCGGTTCTCAATGGCGGCAACGGGGGTCCGGGCAACGACGAGTACGCGCCGGCCGAAGAGTGGCTGAAGCTGGCCGACCGCTTCTGGGAGGCATCGATGGACGCCGGCGACGGCCGGCAGCCGATACCGATTCTGTGGGGCCTCGACGCCGTGCACGGCCACACCAACATCGTCGGCGCCACGATCTTTCCCCACAACATCGCCCTCGGCGCAACGCACAATCCGGAGCTCATCCGCGAGATCGGCGAGGCGACGGCGCGGGAGATCGCGGTTACCGGTCAGGACTGGGACTTCTCGCCGACGGTGGCGGTGGCGCGCGACGATCGCTGGGGGCGCAGCTACGAGAGCTACTCCGAGGATCCCGAGATCGTGGCCGCCTACGCGGGCAAGATGGTCGAGGGTCTCCAGGGGACGCCGGGCGACGACGGATTCCTCGATTCGAGCCGTGTGCTGGCGACCGCCAAGCACTTCGTGGGGGACGGCGGGACCGAAGGCGGCAAGGACCAGGGCGACAACCTGAGCAGCGAGGAGGTGCTGCGCGACACGCATGCGGCCGGCTACGTGACCGCCATCGAAGCCGGCGTGCAAACCGTGATGGCTTCGTACAACAGCTGGCACGGACGCAAGCTCCACGGCTACGGCGAGCTGCTGACCGGGGTCCTGAAAGAGCGCATGGGCTTCGACGGCTTCGTGGTCGGCGACTGGAACGGTCACGGCCAGGTCGCCGGCTGCTCGAACGACAGCTGCGCCGCCGCCGTCAACGCCGGTCTCGACATGTTCATGGTGCCCGAGGACTGGCAGGCGCTCTACGGCAACACCCTCGAGCAGGTGCGCTCCGGCGAGATCGCCATGGAGCGCCTCGACGACGCCGTGCGGCGCATCCTCCGGGTCAAGATGAGGGCCGGCCTGTTCGAGCGCGGCAAGCCGTCGAGCCGGCCCCTGGCGGGCCGGACCGAGCTTCTGGGGGCGCCGGAGCATCGAGCGGTCGCCCGGCGGGCGGTCAGGGAGTCGCTGGTACTGCTCAAGAACAACGGCGGGGTGCTGCCGCTGGGGCCCGCCCAGCGCGTGTTGGTCGCCGGCCATGCCGCCGACGACGTCGGCGTGCAGAGCGGCGGCTGGACGCTGACCTGGCAAGGCACCGGCAACAGCAAGGAGCACTTTCCCGGCGCCACGTCGATCTGGGCGGGCATCCGGGAGGCCGTCGAGAGCGCCGGCGGAACCGCGGAGCTGAGCCCCGACGGCACTTGGCAGGAGAGGCCGGACGTCGCGATCGTCGTCTATGGCGAGGATCCGTACGCGGAGTTCGAAGGCGATCGACAGGTTCTCGACTATCGGCCCGACTCGACGCGAGATCTCGACCTCCTCCGCCAGCTCGGCGAGGACGGAATCCCGGTGGTCTCGATCTTCCTCTCGGGGCGGCCGCTGTGGGTCAACCCCGAGATCAACGCCTCGGACGCGTTCGTCGCCGCCTGGCTGCCTGGCAGCGAGGGCGGCGGGATCGCCGACGTCCTCTTCCGGGCGGCGGACGGCGGCGTGCGGCACGATTTCCAGGGCCGGCTCACCTTCTCCTGGCCGCGCGACGGCAGCGGCAAGCCGGTCAACCGGAACGACCCCGACTACGATCCGCTCTTCCCCTACGGCTACGGCCTGAGCTACGCCGACTCGGGCGATCTGGCGAAGCTGTCCGAAGACGACGGCATCGATCACCCGGTCATCCAAGCCGGATCACCCGCAGCGAACAGCGGCTGACGGCGCGCCGCGCTCGTCACTGCACAAACTGATTCGAGGGCAATCCCGTGGCACTTCTGGAAACGCTTGATTGGCTGCTGATCGGTCTCTACTTCACGGTCGTGTTCGGAGTCGCGTTCTGGGCGACTCGCCGCGAAGAGACCCGGGCCAGCTCGGCCGGCTACTTCCTGGCCGGGCGCAACGTCGGCTGGTTCATCATCGGCGCTTCCCTGTTTGCCTCGAACATCGGTTCCGAGCATCTGGTGGGCCTCGCCGGCTCGGGGGCCGCCGGGGGGGTCGCGGTGGGCCAGTTCGAGATCCTGGCTTCACTGATCCTCCTGCTCCTGGGCTGGGTATTCGTGCCCTTCTATATCCGCAGCGGCGTCTTCACGATGCCGGAGTTCCTGGAGCGGCGCTACTCGGCCGGCGCGCGCTGGTACCTGGCGGTGATCTCGATCGTCGGCTATGTCCTGACCAAGATCTCGGTCACCATCGCCGCGGGCGGCATCGTCTTCGAATCGCTCATGGGCATCAACTTCTGGACCGGAGCCCTGATCGTGGTCGTCGCCACGGGCATCTACACCGTCTTCGGCGGCCTGCGGGCGGTGCTTTACACCGACATGGTGCAGATGTTCGTGCTGGTGGGCGGCGCGCTGCTGGTAACCGGAATCGGACTGTCGGAGCTGGGCGGCTGGGGGGCGATGCGGGCGGCCGTGGACCCCAGCTACTTCGACATGTGGCTGCCCTCGAGCCACCCCAACTTCCCCTGGACGGGCGTGCTCTTCGGCGCACCGATCCTGGGCGTCTGGTACTGGTGCACCGATCAGTTCATCGTTCAGCGCGTCCTGTCGGCGTCGAGCGAGGACCAGGCGCGCCG
>JBFGLX010000347.1:0-3627 GCA_041575955.1 Thermoanaerobaculia bacterium | reverse complement strand
TCCCATCACCCGCGGTCAGGTGCTTACCGTGCTCCCCTTCGGCAACGTCGTCGTCACCCTGTCGCTCAACGGCGCCGAGCTCAAGACCATGCTCGAGAACGGCGTCTCGGCGATGCCGGCCGTCAACGGCCGGTACCCGCAGGTCTCCGGCCTCTGCTTCACCTACAACATCTCGGCCGCCGCCGGCAGCCGGGTCACCGGCGCCGTGCGCCAGGCGGCCGACGGCAGCTGCACCGGAGCGGCCGTCGACCTCACCGCCGCGTCGAGCTACACCCTGGCCGAGAACGACTTCATGGCCGCCGGCGGTGACGGCTACCCGAACTTCGTCAGCCGGGCGACCACCCGCGACATCATGGACCAGGTGACCGCCGGCTTCATCGCGGCGACCACCCCGATCAGCCCGGCGATCCAGGGGAGGATCAACTGCACCACCGGAGGCGCCCCCGCGTGTCCGGTGGTGGTTCCGTAGGCGGCGCTTCATCCAGGTAGGGCGCTGAGCAGCGGCCGAAGGCCCTGCGGGCCGCGGCCGGCAACTGCGTGGGCGATGGCTCGCGGAAGCCGTCGAGGCGCGCCCGCTCGGCGGAAGACCGGACCTCTCGGAGGCGGGCTCGGGTGGCCCCGCGACTTGCCAAAGCGATCGACACCCGGGATAATCCGGCCACCTCGATTCCACCAGATCGTAAGCAGCGTCAACCGGGAGGTCGTTCATGTCCACCAGCTACAGAATCCATCCCTCGATCGGCGTCGCTCGCGTGGGGGACAGTCCCGACAGCTTCTATCTGGCGCCGCGGAGCATCGGCGGCCTGCCCGTCGAGTGCGACCGGCGCGGCAACCCGGCGGGCTCGGAGGCACGACCCAGAACCGTCAAGCGCTTCCGCGACTCGGAGGGCCGCATTCGCCGGCAGGCGGCTCAGTTCCGGATCTTCGCCTACGACGACGATGGCTCCCCCGGACGCGAGGTCACGCTCGGCGACCAGGACATCGCCAAGATCGAGTGGACCGTGCACGTCGCCAACAAGAAGTCCGCCTGGTGGAACTTCTACGAGCTCTACGGCAACACGATGCCGGAGTACGGGGGCCAGCGGAACAGCTACGAGGCGCGCAGCAAGGAGACCGGCAACCCCACCCTCCGCAACGCGTCGGAACAGGGCATCCGCCAGCGCAAGGCCCTGATCACCGATCCCGGGCCGCGCACCCTGCGCGCCGGAACGGGGCCGCAGCGGGTCGCCTTCGACGCCCGATCGGTGCCGCCGAGCTACAAGAAACAGAGCAGCTTCCCGGGCGCCGGGCTGGCGCCCTTCCCGGTCGACTCGCTGGGCGAGATGATGATCGACGAGCGCGGGCGCCTGGTGGCGCTGGGCGGCTATGGCAACGCCGCCGGCACCGGCAGCATCACGAGCTTCGCCGGCGCCGACGACTTCTGGGACGACGTCTCGGACGGCCCGGTGACCTGCCGGATCACGCTGCGCGGACGCCCGGCGAAGGTGATCGAGCTCAAGGCGTGGCTCATCGTCGGGGCGCCCAAAGTGGCCCCGGAGCTGGTCAACGTGAGCACCCTGGACGACGTCATCTACGACATGGCGGTGCGCTTCAAGAACTGGGTGCCGTCCCTCTACCACAAGCGGAGATACGCGGCCAACGGCGGCTGGAACCCGGACTTCGTGGCCGACTACGAGCGCGACGTCGCACCGCTGTTCGAGCGCATGGACGACTACCAGTGGGTGGCCAACGTGCAGCCGATGACGGCCTTCGCCCGGCCTCGATTCGACCCCCGGGACAACTCGGCAGCCACCCGCCGGCAGCGCGAGACCTTCTTCAGCTACTTCCGGCGCCCGCTGGGATTGCCGAAGCCGTCGCAGTACAACCGGCTGACCCGGAGCGCGCCGCTCCGGCCCGATCTGCCGATGATGCCGCTCAACTCGGGCACCAACTCGGTCAAGAACTCGCCGCACCTGCGCGAGGTCGAGAAGTTCTGCACCCTCACCGCCACCCAGTACTACCTGCTGGGCCAGTGGGCGGCGGGCAAGTTCGAGGTCCGCGACCGCTCCGCGCGTCCGGCGGGGCGGCGCGTCTACCCACAGGACCGCATCGATGCCGGCAACTCCGTCGGCCTGCCCATGTCGCCCGGCATCGAGGTCACCTGGAGCAGCTGGAATCCGCGCATCTACGACAGCCGCTATCCCTGGCAGATCAAGCACCGCCGCCGCGACTACGCCCGCTACGGGCTGAGCCCATCGCGCGACGAGACCGAGGGCGGCGGCTGCGAGCCCGGCGATCTGACCAAGCGCATGGCCATTCCCTGGCAGTCGGACTTCTTCGACTGCACCGTGCAGCAGATCAACTACACCGAGCCCAAGATCAACAAGACCGACCAGGGCATTCCCCTGCCGCCGGCCTTCTACGCGTTCTGGTGGCCGCCCCAGAGCCCCATGTTCGTGCTCAACGGCTCCTGGACGGCCGCCGAGCAGATCGCCTCGGGCGCCTACGCCGGCCAGCAGCTGCAGTTCAACCGCGGCATCAACTCCTTCAGCCAGATGCTCAAGGCCTGGCGCTACACCGGCTTCGTCGTCAACCTGACCCGCGGCCGCAACGCCGAGGAGTACCCCTTCTTCGCCGAGCGGGAGCGCCGCGACGATCAGTTCGACCAGGCCAGCGTGGGCACCTACAACATGCTCTCGTATTCGACCGGCGACGGCGGCGCCTACGTCCAGAACTGGTTTCTCAAGAACCCGCTGCTGCCCACGCAGCCGCTCGGGCCCGGCGATCCCCAGGTCTACGGAACCGACCCCTGGACGCCGGTCTACCAGCAGGCGGGCGACGGCAAGAAGCGCTCGGGGAAGAGCAAGCGCCGGCCGGCCAAGCGCCGGTCCAAGGCGACGAAGCGCAAGAAGACGTAGCCCGACCTTCTCACCCACCTTCGACCGGAAGGCCGCAAGTACCTGAATCTGCTGCGTTTCGCTCCGGTCGAGCTCCTCGACGCATGGTCGTCGACGTAGCGATCCTGGGGGGCGGCCCCGCCGGCTGCGCGGCGGCCCTGACCCTGCGTCGCTACTCCGAGCGCAGCGTGGCCCTCGTCGAGCGCGGCGCCTACCAGCGGGTGCGCGTCGGCGAGACCATGGGCCCGGGCAGCGAGGCGCTCCTGCGCTACCTCGGATTCGACGGCGCCGTGCCCGGCGTCGACCAGATTCCGGGGCGCGGCACCACCGCCCTGTGGGGCAGCGAAGTCCCGCAATCGACCCATTTCCTCTACACCGGCCGGGGCACCGGCAGGCAGCTCGACCGCCGGGCCTTCGACCAGGGGCTGGCCGCCGCCTGCGCCGAGGCCGGGGCCGCCGTTTTCAGCCGCGCCTCGCCGCGACGGGTCGATCGGCGCGACGGGGGCGGGTTCGCCCTCGCCGTCGAGCGACTCGAGAGCCGCGAGCGGCTGCGCGTCGAGTGCCGGTTCCTGGTCGACGCCACCGGCCGCCACTGCTGGGCCGCCCGTAGGCTAGGCGCCGACCGCCGCGTCGACGACGAGCTCGTCGGCATCGTCGGCTTCGCCGCATCGCCCCCCGAGATCGCCCCCGGCCAGACCCTGATCGAATCGCGCCCCGACGGCTGGTGGTATTCGGCCGAGCTGCCGGGGCG
>JBFGLX010000346.1:0-3629 GCA_041575955.1 Thermoanaerobaculia bacterium | reverse complement strand
TAGTCGCTGTCCTCCGGATAGAGCGGCTTCATCTCGGCCACCATCGGATAGACGATCAGGAACAGGCCCGTGATCAGGTAGCCGATCACCACCGGGGAGAGCATCGGCGCGGAGAGCTTGGGCGCGTGCAGGATGCCGACGCTGCTCATGGCGGCGGCGGCGATGCAGAAGTAGCCGGCGTTCTTGGACTTGCCGTCGATGATGAGCGCCGCGATGGCGCCCCAGATCATGCCGGTGATGATCGAGCCCTGGGCGAGGGTCTCCTGGCCGAACACCCGCGAGCCCTGGTTGGTCATCTGGGCGACGAAGCCGGGCTCGTTGATGGAAGCCGGCAGGCCCTGGGCGCCGAAGTCCCGGAGCGCCTGCAGCATGCCGTTCCACTTGACGATCAGGAGCTCGGAGACGTGCGGCATCATCGCCACGGCGATCGCCATGCCGTGCGCCCGCGGCACCGCGGCGGCGCTCTCCGAGATCAGCGTCATCGCGATATAGATCAGGATGGGGGCGGTCGCGGCGAGCGGCACCAGGTTGGCGAGAAAGGCGAGCAGGCCGAACATCGAGGCCAGCGTCAGGACGATGCCGACGCCGAGGGTGTAGCCGGCGCGGGCGTGGATCCGCTTGTAGCCCGGGTGGCCGATGTAGACGGTGGTCGGGAAGGGCGAGCCGAAGACGGCGGCGAGCATGGTGCCGGCGCCGTCGAACGCCATGCAGGTCGCCACCGGGTACTTGTCGCCCTTGGCCTCGGCCGACTCGACGTTGTTCATGGTCTCGATGAAGTTGTAGATCTGGACCGGGATCAGCACCAGGAAGAGCTCGGTATGCGCGAAAAGGTGCTGGACGCCGGCGAACATGTCGCCGAGGTAGGGCATCGGCATGTAGAAGGCGACGCCCTCGGCGCTGACCGACGACTTGCCGAGCGCCAGGGCGACGACGGTGCCGAGGAAGAGGGCGACTAGTCCCGCCGGCAGGTTGAACGGCAGCCGGAAGCGGCCGACCAGGCCCCAGAGGATCATCGTCAGCGAGACGAACCCGACGATCGGCGACTCGAAGACCAGCGACATCGCGGTGACGCCGATGAAGACCAGGGCGATGCCGGCCAGGGTGCCGAGCATGCCCGCGCGCGGCGTCACCCGCTTGATGAACGGCCCGACGACCGCGCCCAGGGCAGCGACGATGCCGCCCATGAAGCCGGCGCCGAGCCCGACCTGCCAGGCGAGAAGGGCGTCGTTGGTCGAGAAATAGATCGGCCCGATGACGCCGAAGAGATAGACGAACATCACCGGCGTCGAGATGCCGTAGGGCAGCGCGGTGACGTCCTCCCGCCGCTCCTTGTAGGCCAGCTTGCGCGCCATCCAGCTGTAGAAGGCGACGCCGATCAGGATCGCGACCGAGGCCCCGGGGATGATCCGTCCGAAGACGATCTCGTCGGGCATCTGGAAGACGAACTTGCAGACGCCGCTGATCACCAGCAGGTTGGTGAAGTTGTCGGTGAACAGCGCCCAGAACGCGCTGTAGTCGCTGCGCGCGAAGATCGGATAGTGGAATCCGCCGTCGCCTGCCTTGGCACTCATCGATTGGCCCCCTGACTCGATCGAGTCCGCCGGCACCATCACCCGGACTCCCGCCCGCGCACCGAACCGACGCCCGCCGCCGCCGCGACGGCGGATCGCCGGGCGAGCTTCCGGGGAAGGCGCCGAGGGGAGTCGGTCCAGCGGCCGGACCCATCCCACGGGCGCCGTTCCACCAGAGGCTGCTACGAATGAGCGGACCCTAGCACACGTCCACGCGACGCGCCCTCGTCGGTCGTGGTTCGGAAAGGGCTCGGGCACCCCAGACGGGGCTGGCTCGCGCCCCTTCTGAACGCCGCTAGAACGCTTCCCGCGCCCGGCTGGTGAAGCTCGACAGGAGCAGGCCGGTGACCAGGGAGAGGGCGACGAACAGCATGGTGATCCCGGTCTGGATGCCGGCGACGACGTCGTGGCCGGCCAGCGCCGAGAACGCCTCGAAACCGAGACCGCCGGGCAGCAGCGGCAGGATGCCGGGCAGGATGCCGACCGCCGACGGGTGGTTGCGCCAGCGCGCGACGAGATGCGCGACGGTGCCCATCAGCCAGGCGCCCAGGAGCACGCCGAGCTCCGGGCCGAGCTCGAGCGAGGCGAGCCGGCTGGCGGTGAACGAGATCGTCATCGTCAGGAGGATCACCGGCAGGTCCCGGGTGCGGGCGCGGAAGAGCACCGTGGACGCGACCGCCGCCACCGCGATCGCGACCGCCAGTGCCCAGACGGGCAGCTCCCCGGGCGCCGCGGCCCGGCCCAGGTCGAGCTGGCCGGCGAGCTGGTTGCCGAGCGCGACGCCGAACGCGATCTGCAGGAATCCCATCAGCGCGCCGCCCATGCGGGCGGTGCCGGCGATCAGGTGGGCGTGGGCCAGCTCGTTGACCGCGACCGTGAGGTTGAGGCTCGGGATCAGGATGATGAGCCCGGCGAGAATCGGGATCACGGTGAACACCGGGCCGAGCAGCATCTGCACCCCGATGCCGACCAGCGCCGCGGTCAGCCCGGCCGCGCCCGGCAGCACCATCGCCAGCCGCCGGGAGCGGCCGGCGAGCTGGACGAGAGCGCCGACCGCCAATCCGACCAGGCCGGCCGCGATCGCCTCGTTGGCGCCGCCGTCGAAGAAGACCGCGGTCGCCGCCGCGGCGAGCGCGAAGGCGGCGACCGCCTTGAGCCGCGTCGTGGCGCCCGCCGGCTCGTCGAGCGAATCGAGGATCTCCGTGGCCTGCTCGAGGGTCAGGCGGCGGGCGCCGACGTCGCAGATCAGCCGGTGCAGCAGCGTCTGCTTGGCGAGATTCAGCTTGCCGGGCGGGCAGCGCTGCAGGTAGGTCGTGTGCGCCCCGGGAGGGCCGATGGAAGCGACGATCGACGTCGGCGTCGCCATGTACTGGCCGTCCACTCCGAGTCGATCGCCGATCTGCCCCAGCGCCAGCTCCAGCCGATGCGCCGGCATGCCGTAGGTGTGCAGGGCGCCGGCCAGCTTCATGATGAAGCGCGCAGCCCGGGTCACCGCTTCGGGCGACGTCTTGCGCTCGACGCGCGGCCGCCCGGGCGCCGCGCTCAACCGCTGCCCCGCTCGCCGGCCGGCACGATCAGCCGCCGGTCCGGACGGCGTAGAAGAGGATCAGCAGCGCCGCCAACAGGTACATCAGCGGGTGGACGCTCTTCGCCCGGCCGCGCAGCACCTTGATCAGGACGTAGCTGACGATGCCGAAGCTGATGCCGTTGGCGATCGAGTAGGTGAACGGCATCGCGGCGATGGTCAGGAACGCCGGCAGCGCCTCGTCGATCTCCTTCCACTCGAGCTCGCGGGCGCCGCGCATCATCAGCGCGCCGACCACGATCAGCGCCGGGGCGGTGGCCACCGCCGGCACCGCGACCACGACCGGGATGACGAACAGCGACAGCAGGAACATCGCGGCCACCACCACCGAGGTGAGCCCGGTCCGGCCGCCCTCCTCGACCCCGGTCGCCGACTCGACGTAGCTGGTGACGGTGCTGGTGCCGACCAGGGCGCCGACCATGGTGCCCGCCGCGTCGGCGGTGAACGCCCGGTCGGAGCGCGGCAGCTCGCCC
>JBFGLX010000345.1:0-3638 GCA_041575955.1 Thermoanaerobaculia bacterium | reverse complement strand
TGGTGGAGCCGATCGGGATCGAACCGACGACCTCCTGAATGCCATTCAGGCGCTCTCCCAACTGAGCTACGGCCCCACGGGAACTGGTGGGAACGGGCCGGGGAGGCCCGTCGGACAGGACGAGCAGTCTAGCCGCGGGCTCGCCGGAGTGTCAACGAGGGCGGGGGCAAGCCCCGCCCCTACGCCTGCTTCAGCCGCTCCGCGTACTCCTCCGCCGGCAGCGGCCGGCTGAAGTAGAACCCCTGCGCCTCGTCGCAGCCGTGCGCGCGCAGGAACTCGAGCTGCCCCTCGGTCTCGACGCCCTCGGCCAGCACCCGCAGGCCGAGCCGATGGCCGAGGCTGATGACCGCGGAGACGATCGCGGCGTCGTCGGGGTCCGTGGTCACCCCGTGGACGAACTGCATGGCGATCTTGAGCTTGTGGATCGGAAACTGCCGCAGGTACTGGAGCGATGAGTAGCCGGTGCCGAAATCGTCCAGCGCGATGGAGATGCCGCGCGCGCTCGACTCCAGCAGCGCCCTGCGAACCGATTTCGAGCTCTGCATCAGGAGGGTCTCGGTCAGCTCGAGCTCCAGCAGTTCGGGGCGCGCCCCGGTCTCCTCCAGGACGCCGCGGATGGTGTCGGCAAAGGAGGGATCCCGGAACTGGACCGCCGACAGGTTGACCGCCGTCGGCACCTCGGCCAGGCCGGCGTCGGACCACGCTCGCCGCTGCCGGCACGCCTGCCGCAGGACCCAGGAGCCGATCGGGATGATCAGCGCGGTCTGCTCGGTGATCGGGATGAACTCGCCGGGTCCCAGCACGCCCCGCTTCGGATGCCGCCAGCGCACCAGGGCCTCGCCGCCGACGATCCGGCCGCTCGCCAGGTCGACCTGCGGCTGGTATTCGAGGAAGAACTCCTCGCGCTCGACCGCGCCGCTCAGGTCGCGCCGCAGGGCGACGTACCTCTGCACCTCTTCGGCCAGGCTCTCGTCGTGGAACCGGAACGAGCCTCGGCCACGCTGCTTGGCCTTGTAGAGCGCGCGGTCGGCCTGCTTCAACAGCTCCTCGGGCTCGTCGGTGGCGGTCGCCAGGGTGATGCCGATGCTGGTGCTGACCAGCAGCTCGTGGCCGGCGGCGTGGAACGGCTGCAGCATCTGCTCGAGGACGCGGACCGCGAAGGAGCTGGCCCCGGTGACGCTGTTGGCGCCGGTCTGGATGATGGCGAATTCGTCGCCGCCCAGGCGCGCGACGGTGTCGGTCTCGCGCACCAGCGCCTGCAGCCGCCCGGCGACCCCCTCGAGCAGCGCGTCGCCCACCGCGTGCCCGAAAGTGTCGTTGACCTGCTTGAACTCGTCGAGGTCGAGATAGTGCAGCGCCAACCGTTCGCCGCTGCGCCGGCTCGCGCCCACCGCCTGGCGGAGCCGATCCTCGAACAGGAACCGGTTGGGCAGCTCGGTGAGCGCGTCGAAGCGCGCCAGGTGCTCGAGCCGCTCCTCGCGCTGCCGGCGCTCGGTGATGTCGTGCACGTGCAGGAGCACCGCCGGCAGGCCACCGAACTCGAACGCGCTCGACCGCACCTCGACCGGAATCACCCGGCCGTCGGCGGCGTAGCAAAAGCCCTCGACCATGTCGATCTCCCCCGAGACCAGTCGCAGGTTGTGATCGAGCACGGCCTCGCGGCCCTCCGGGGGCACGAGATCCGCGATGTTCATGCCGACCAGCCGCTCGCGGCGGATGCCCTGGAGCGCCTCGGCGGCCGGATTCACGTCGAGCACGTTGCCCTCCCGGTCCTCGACGAAGATCGCATCGGGCGAGGCTTCGAACAGGTCCCGGAAGCGCCGCTCGCTGCTGCGCAGCTCGACCTCGGCGCGCTTGCGCTCGACGACCTGACCGATGTTGTCGGCGACGAAGGTCAGGAGCTCGAGATCCCGCTGCGAGTAGAGCGCCCGCTCCTCGTAGCTCTGCACCGCGACCACGCCGATCACCTCGTCGCCGGCCCTCAGCGGCACGCCCAGCCAGATCGGCGACGGCACGCCGACCAGCGCCACCTCGCCGTCGCGCGCCAGCCGGTCGTGGATCTGCTCGTCGACCAGCAGCGGGCTGCCCGTGCGGCGGACGTAGTCGGTCAGGCTCTTGGGCATCTCCTGGGCCGGCACCTCGTTGGGCTCGTACTTGTCGACGTGGAAGGGAAAAGAGTACGCCCCCGTCCGGTCGTCGTAGAGCGCGACGTAGAAGTTCGAGGTGTCGATCAGGCGCGCGAGCTCCCTCTGCGTGCTCGCCAGCAGCTCGCGCAGGTCACTCGCGCCGCTCGCGGCCCGGAAGATGTTGAGCAGCACCGCCTGCACCTCTTCGGCCCGCTTGCGAGCGGTGATGTCGGTGAGCACGCCCTCGTAGAAGAGCGCGTTGCCCCGTTCGTCGCGCACCACCGCGGCGCTGTCGAGCACGACGATCCGGCGCCCGTCGCGGCGCACCAGCGTCAGCTCGAGATCGCGGAGCTGCCCGGCGCGCTCGATCCGCTCCATCCACTCCGCGCGCATGCGCGGATCGGCGTACAGGTCGCGCCCCAGCTCGAGGCCCTGGAGCTCCTCCAGCGACTCGTAGCCCAGCATCTCGATCAGCGCGGGGTTGGCCGCCAGGATCTTGCCGCTCGGCGTCGCCTGATAGACGCCGTCGGGCACCCGCTCGAAGAGCCGGCGGTAGCTCTCCTCGGGGTCGGCGGAACCGTTCGCCGGGCTGGCCGAAGCCGCCGCCCGCTCGAGTGGCGGATCTCCGCTCGACCCGTCCCGGGCCAGCCAGCGTGTAGCGCTCCTCGGAAAGCCCCCCATCCTCGAACCTCGGCCACGAAACCGGAGGGCACCCTCCGTCGCCACCACTCGCCCGCCTGGACCGATCGCTCGGCCGCGACGCTCTCGTAGGACAGCTTGGCCATTGTAGCCTTTGTGGTAGCGTTTCCCGCATAGACGCTCTCGGATTTGGTTGTGGCGGTTCGTGCCACCAGCAACAGAAAGGCGGGGAAACATGATTTCGAAGTCGTACCTGTTTCGTCTTGGCCTGGCCTTCTGCCTGACGCTTTCGGCCTGGTTGGTTCCGCTCCAGGCCCGAGCCCAGGACGAGGACCAGGACCAGAATCAGGAAGAGGAGCAGCCGGTGGAGGAGCCGGAAGGCGCCGCCGTGTCCGAGGTGATCCTGGTCACCGGCTCGCGTCTGCCGAGCAGCGCCCTGGTACAGCGCGCGCCGGTGGTCCAGCTCGACACCGACGCCCTGGACAAGTCGGGCCTGACCAATCTCGGCGCCGTCCTGCAGCAGCTGCCCTCGGTCGGGTCGGCGATCAACACTCGCTACAACGTGCCGGGCAACTCGGGCTTTCCGCAGGACGGCAACGGCATCGGCGCCGGCGGGATCGAGGTCGCGCTACGCAACCTCGGCGCCAAGCGCACCCTGGTACTGGTCGACGGCAAGCGCTGGATCGCCGGCGCCGCGGCGTCGGGCGTCCCGGTGGCGGTGGACCTCAACAGCATCCCCGCCAACGTGATCGAGCGCATCGAGGTGCTGCAGGACGGCGCCTCGGCGATCTACGGCTCGGACGCCATCGGCGGCGTGGTGAACATCATCACCAAGCAGAACTTCAAGGGGATGAGCCTCGGGGTCCAGACCGG
>JBFGLX010000344.1:0-3640 GCA_041575955.1 Thermoanaerobaculia bacterium | reverse complement strand
TCGAGCTCGTCGTTCCGTTCGCGGGCGACGCGCAAGGCCTCCTCGGAAGTCTCGAGCCGCTCCGCGAGCTCCTGCGATCTCTTCGAGGCCTCGGCCAACCGACGCTCGGCCTCCGCCGTCTCGCGCTCGGTCCGAGCCTGGAGCTCGCGCTCCGAGGCGCCGAGCCGCTCGGTCTCGGCCTCGAGCTCGGCTCCTCTGGCCTTCATCTCCTCGAGCCGGCTCGCCAGGTCGTCGCGCCGCGTGCGCGCCTCGGCGAGGGATGCCGCGAGCTGCTCGATGCGCTCCGCCGCGGCCGTCCCGCTCTCCGTGGCTTCGGCGAGCTGCTGCTCGAGCTGCTCGAGACGCTTCCGCGCGCTCTCCTCCTTCGACCGCACGGCGCCCAGCCGCTGGGTGAGCTCGGCCTCCCGGCGCTTCGCCGCCGCGTCGGCTGCGGACAGCTCGCCGCGCACCTTCTCGAGCTCGGTCTCGAGCTCCATTCGGCGCTCGATCAGCGCGGCGCGCTCGCCCACCAGGGCGTCGCGGTTGGTGGTGGTCTCCTCGAGGCGTGCGGCCAGCTGGTCGCGGACCTCTTCGACGGCCGCGAGGGACGTTCCGAGGGAGGCCAGGCGCTCGCTCCTACGGGCGGCGCCCTCGCGCTCCTGCTCGAGCTCACCCTCGATCCGGGTCCGCTCCGAGCGCTCCGCGGCCAGGTCGGCGGTGAACCGTTCGCGCTCGGCCGTCAGGTCGGCCGCCAACCGCTCACGCTCGGCCGTCAGGTCGGCTGCCAACCGCTCGCGCTCGGCCGTCAGGTCGGCCGCCAACCGCTCGCGCTCGGCCTCGGCCCGCTCGAGCTTCTGCTCGGCGGCGCGCCGATCGCCGGTCGTCGCCTCCAGATCGCGCTCCAATCGGGTGGCGCGCTCCTCGGCCGCGGTCAGCGCGGCGCGCACCTCACCGAGCTGCCGGGTGAGGTCGACCTCGGAGCGGCGCGAGCTCTCCTCGAGCCGGCCGCGCTCGGCCTTGAGGTTCTCGGTCAGCCGGGTCTGGGCGGCGTGCTCCTTGCGGAGCTCGTCGTGACTCGAGGTGAGGGCCCGCAGACGCTCTTCGAGGCGCTCGCGCTGCTGCTCGGTCTCGGCCAGGGAGGCCTCGACCTTCTCGAGCCGGTGCGCGGTGCGGCCGCGGGCCTCGGTCGTCTCGGCCAGGCGCGCCTCGAGGTCCGCTTTCTCTTCGAGCGCCGTGTCGAGCTCCGAGCCGGTCGCGGCGAGCTCGCGGCGCAGCTCGTCCTCCGTGGCCCGAGCCTGCCGGCGCAGCCCTTCGAGCTGGTCCTCGATCCACGCCTCGAGGCGCTCGCGGTCGCCCTCGCCGAGCTCGGTGAACCGGAGCTCCATGCCCCGGGGCCAGACCGACGTCGAATCGCCGTCGTTCACCGTCACCACCTCGGCGCGGCCGGCGATCGGCTCCACGCCCTCGCCCGGACGCAGCTCGAACTCGAGCACCGTGTGGAGCGCCGCCGGATGATCGCACTGCACGAACATGCCCGCGTTCGAGACCTCGGCCGAGTGCCCGCTGGTCGGCTGTTCCGACGCCGGGTCCCGAAGGCTCACGCTCCGCTCAGCAATCACCCTGGGCGTTCCGCGGGTCGAAAAGCGCCGCGGCGGATCGATCATCGCCGCTCGATCATACCGGGCATTCGGGTATCTGTAGGTAGCGAAAGCTACAAATGCGGGCGTGGGTCTGCCAGGGGGTCCTGCCAGTGATGGCAGCCACCGGTCAGCTGTTCGCAGCTGCAGCGCCTTTGGGCCCCGTTTTCGGAACGCTGGCCTCGATGGCCTTTATCGGGATCGTCCTAGGGCTTGCCACTGACTTCCGGATTCTCGACTCCTAGGTGTTTGTGCAATCTACTGTCAGAAAAGAACTTAACTGGCGAAGCCGCCCGGGATCGAACCGACGACCTCTTGAATGCCATTCAACTGACTACACCCTCCGCCCGCCGAACTCCTCCGGAAAGTGCTTCATCGCGCTCGTGAGCGGTAGCGCCGCGGCCTGGCCGAGGCCGCAGATGCTGGCTTCGCACATTCCCCAGGAGACGTCGTCGACGATCTCGAGCACCTTCGGGTCGCGCCCCTCGGCCAGGTAGCGCTGGAGCATCTGGCGCAGGATCTGGGTGCCGATCCGGCAGGGGGCGCACTGGCCGCAGGACTCGTCCTCGAAGAAGATCGCCTGGGTCAGGGCCGCCTCGACCATGTCTACGCTGTCGTTGAGCACCACGACCCCAGCCGAGCCCAGCATGCTGCCTTCCTTCTGGAGCGCCGCGAAGTCCATCGCCACGCCGACCCGGTCGGCGGGCAGGAAGCCGGAGGAGGCGCCGCCGGGCGAGAACGCCTTGAGCGTCCCCTCGACCCCGCCGGCCATCTCCAGGAGCTCGGCCATCGAGACGCCCATCGGCGCCTCGTACACCCCCGGCCGGCGGACGTGGCCCGACATGCAGTAGAGCTTGGAGCCCGGCTGCGTGCGGCCGGCGCCCTGGAACCAATCGCCGCCCCGCGTCAGGATCGCCGGCAGGCAGGCGATGGTCTCGACGTTCTGGATCAAGGTCGGCTTGCCCCGGAATCCCTTCTCGACCGGGAACGGCGGCTTCATCCGCGGCATGCCGCGCTTTCCTTCGAGCGCTTCGAGCAGGGCCGTCTCCTCGCCGCAGATGTAGGCGCCGTGGCCGTCGTGGAAGTGCCATTCGACGCTCGGGTCGAGGACGCCGAGCCCCCGCGCCTCGTCGAGCGCCGTGATCAGCGCCCGCTTGACCCGTCCGAACTCGCCGCGCACGTAGATGTAGACCGCCCGCGCCTCCAGGGCGAAGGCCGCGATGGCCAGGCCCTCGATCACCAGGTGCGGCCGGCGCAGGATGACCTCGCGGTCCTTGAACGTCCCCGGCTCGCCCTCGTCGGCGTTGAGCACCACGTAGCGCTCGGTCTCGGCCTGCTTGCGGACCGCGGCCCACTTGATGTGGGCCGGAAAGCCGGCGCCGCCGCGGCCGGTGAGCCCCGAGGTCTCGAGCTCCCCGATCACCCACTCCGGTCCGCGCTCGAGCGCCCGCCCGAGCGCCGCGTAGCCGGTCGCGTCGGCCGCCGCGAGGTCGATCGCGTGCTCCGGGCTCGACGGCGACAGCGCGCAGTCGGCGAGCGCCGGCTCGTCGTCGGGGTCCCAGAACGCCGGCGCCATGTCGCAGCGGCCGAGGCAGGCGGTGAAGCACGACTTCTTGCCCTCGGCGTCGAAGCGGGCCTTCAGCCCGTCGCAGTCCGCCAGCTTGCACGAGAGCCCCTGGCAGACGCGGACGCCGGCGTCGGGATCGGCGAGCAGGTGGTAGAAGGTCGCGACGCCGTAGACGTCGGCCTCGGGCACCCCGGTCTCGCGGTGGATCTCCTTCGACACTCCCGGACGGAGCCCTCCCCGCTCGTGCAGGATGTCGAGGATCGCTTCGCGCCGGGCGCCCTTCTTTTCCACCGCCTACAGTCTACACATGGAGGGTCGCGACCGGAGCGGGCCGTCGGGGGTCCGTTGGCCGGGATGCCCCGGCCTGGACTGGCTCGCGCCCCTTCTGAAAGCGGCAGGGGTCGGTTCAGGGGTGGGGGCGCTGCGCACTCGACGCTCGACGGCGGATCGCCGCCAG
>JBFGLX010000343.1:0-3691 GCA_041575955.1 Thermoanaerobaculia bacterium | reverse complement strand
CGCCGGGGGAGTCCTTCTGTTTGCCGGCGGGATGGCCGGCTGCGCGGGACGGCTCCGCGGCGCTCGCCGCCTCGAACGCTGGTGAGAAGGTGAGGCTAGCTCGGCCGCTGGTCACGACCGCCGGGCAGCTCGCGCAGCCGCGCCTCGGCGCGCTCGATCTCCCGGTCGAGGCGCTCCATCTCGGTCAGGAGCTGGCCGAGCTGGCCCTCGAGCGCGCGCCGGTCGATGTCGAGGCGCCGGCGGTGGCTCACCAGCCAGCGCAGCGCCATCCGGAGCTGATCCCGCTCGTCGTCCGGCAGCGCCCGCAGCTTCAGCTTGCCCGCCTCCGCTCTAGCGGCCGTTGGAGCGGATGAACCGGCCCCAGTGCCTCGAGCCGAGGCTCTTGATGCGCGCGATCCGGCGTTCGGCCAGGGTCTCGGCCGCCACCGCGGTGGTTACCCCCTGCTCCTTGGCGATCTCGAAGACCCCCATCAGGTTCAGGTAGATGCCGCGGGTCATGCGCACGGCGCGCTCGCGGTTGTAGTCGCCGCCGAGCTCGTTGTAGACGTTGATCAGGCCACCGGCGTTGATGACGTAGTCGGGAGCGTAGAGGATGCCGCGCTCCTGGAGCAGGGCGCCGTCGCGATGCTCCTGCGCGAGCTGGTTGTTGGCCGCGCCGGCGACGATCTTGCAGCGCAGCTTGGGGATCGTCTGGTCGCTCAGGATGGCGCCCAGGGCGCACGGTGCGAACACGTCGCAATCGGCCTCCAGAATGTTTTCGGGCGGCACGATCTCGATCTTCACCTCGGAGCTGATCTTGTCGATCGCCTCGCGGTCGATGTCGGCGCCGATCAGCTTGGCGCCCTCCTTGGAGAGCTGCTTGGCCAGGTAGTAGCCGACGCTGCCGAGCCCCTGGATGGCGACGCTGCGGTTCTTCAGCGACGAAGTGTCGAAGTGCCACTTGACCGCCGCCTTCATTCCCTGCAGCACTCCCCAGGCGGTGACGATCGACGGATCGCCGCTGCCGCCGTGGGCCGGCGAGACGCCGGTGACCCAGGGGGTCTCGGTCAGGATCAGCTCCATGTCCTCCATGTCGGTGCCGACGTCCTCGGCGGTGATGTAGAGCCCGCCGAGCGAATCCACGAATCGCCCGAACGAGCGGAACAGCTCTTCGCTCTTGTCGGTCTTCGAGTCGCCGATGATCACCGCCTTGCCGCCACCGAGGTTGAGGCCCGCCGAGGCCGCCTTGTAGGTCATGCCGCGGGACAGCCGCAGGACGTCCGTCAGGGCCTCGTCGAAGCTCTTGAACGGCCACATCCGCAGTCCGCCCAGGCCCGGCCCGAGCACCGTCGAGTGCACGGCGATGATCGCCTTGAGTCCGACGTCCGGGTTCGAGCAGAGCAGGACGCGCTCGTGCCCCATCTCCGCCAACTCGTGGAAGACCTCCATTGCAGCTCCTCTTGTCGTGTCAAACGAGAACGCGGGCGATCGAGTCGATTCGCGCCGCGCCGGCCCTCGACCGGTGCCCGTGGGAAAAGGCTCCTGAGAGCCGGCGTCTTCCGGCGGGTCTCCCTCCGCCAAGCGCTGACGTCGGAAAACCTCCAACCGCCGGTCGTGCCTTTCGTCAGCGCGGGGCGAGAGCCCCTCCGAATCGACACGTACGGAAAGAGGATTTTACCTCTCCAGGGGACGGGCGGCAAATCGGGGCCTCCGATCGCTAGAATCGCGCCGTGGGCTCGACCGAAACGGCGGCGATGCTGAAGTCCTGGGCGGTGGAGGAGGGCTTCGACCGCGCCGGCATCGCGCGCCTGCGCCCCTCGGATCATGCCGAAGCGTTCGGCGCCTGGCTCGGTCGAGGCGATCACGCCGGTATGCGCTACCTGGAGGGGCGCCGGGACGAGCGTCTCGACCCGACCCGCATCCTGGACGGCGCGCGCAGCGTTCTCTGCGTCGCGCTCCAGTACCACCCCGCCGGGGCCACCGACGAGCCGCCCGGCGGGCTGCTCGATCACGTCGCCCGCTACGCCCGCGGCCGCGACTACCACGACACGATGAAGGCCCGCCTGGAGCGGCTGGCCGGGCGGATTCGGGCGGCGCTGCCGGCGGTCGCGACGCGCGCCTACGTCGACACCGGGCCGGTGCTCGAGCGCGAGCTGGCGGCCCGCGCCGGCATCGGCTCGTTCGGCAAGAACACCAACCTGCTCCATCCCGAGGCGGGCTCGTGGTTTCTGCTGGGCGAGATCTTCCTCACCCTGGAGCTCGAGTCCGAGACCCCGGTGGCCGAGCTGTGCGGCAGCTGCAGCCGCTGCCTGGAGGCGTGCCCGACGGGCGCCCTGCCCGAGCCCTACCGACTGGACGCCAACCGCTGCATCAGCTACTGGACCATCGAGCATCGCGGCTGGCTGCCGCCGGTGGCGCGGACGATGATCTCCGACTGGCTGTTCGGCTGCGACGTCTGCCAGGAGGTCTGTCCGCTCAACGGCTCGCCGGACGCGGAGGCGGCGCCCGAGTTCGCTCCCGACCCCCGGCGCGCCGGGCTGTCGCTGGCCGACCTCCTCGAGCTGTCGCGCTCCGATTACCTGGAACTCTTCCGGGGCAGCCCGATGAAGCGGGCGCGGCTCGAAGGGCTGCAGCGCAACGCGGCCGTGGTCCTGGGCAATCGCGGCGGCAGCGCGGCGATTCCGGCGCTGGCCAGGGCGCTCGGGCACGCCGAGCCAGTGGTCAGGGGCCACGCCGCCTGGGCGCTCGGCCGGCTGGCGGACGCCGAGGCCGCGGCGGCGCTGCGCGCGGCGCTCGCAGGGGAGCCCGACGAGCGCGTGCGCGGCGAGATCGAAGCCGCGCTCGGGGGCCGATGAGGGCCGAAAACTGTTGTGTTTCCGGCGATTTATAGCCGCCCGGCTGTTGACACTGGGCGGAGCCCTACCTATACTCTGAAACCTTCGAGTTCTCAAAGACTTATGTGGACTCGACTCCCCGCCAGAGGGAAGCCGGGCAAGGGCTCGACGTTATCGAACAAGGAGGAAGTGCCCAGAATGGAATCGACGGAAGAGCAGCGGGAGGCGGCGGTCGCGGCAGGCGACGCGGTCTCCGGCGAAGAGCTCACATACGAACAGATGGTCTCGCTCTACGACGAGAGCATGCGCAACCTGAAAGAGGGAGACATCGTTCAGGGACGGGTGATCGAGATCAGCGCCAACAGCGTTGTGGTGGACGTCGGCTACAAGTCCGAGGGCCTGGTGCCGCTCGAGGAGTTCACCAATTACGACGGCGAGCTGGAGGTCGAGATCGGCGAGCAGGTAGAAGTCCTGCTCGAGAAGACCGAGGACCGCGAGGGCCACGTGCTGCTGTCCAAGCGCAAGGCCGAGAAGCTGCGGGTCTGGGCGGACGTGGAGAAGAGCTACCAGGCGGGCGAGACGATCCAGGGCCGCGTGATCGATCGGATCAAAGGGGGCCTGACGGTCGACGTCGGCATCCGCGCCTTCCTGCCCGGCTCGCTGGTCGACATCAAGCCGGTGAAGAACCTCGAATCGCTGCGCGGGCGCGAGCTCGACTTCAAGGTCATCAGCATGGACCGGCGGCGCAACAACGTCGTCCTGTCGCGTAAGGCGGTGCTCGAGAAGGAGTTCGCCGCCAAGAAGGCCGAGACGCTCACCAAGCTCGAAGAGGGCGCGGTCCTCGACGGGGTGGTCAAGAACATCACCGACTACGGCGT
>JBFGLX010000342.1:0-3697 GCA_041575955.1 Thermoanaerobaculia bacterium | reverse complement strand
GGCGCCGGAGGCGGCACCCTCGCCTACCGCCTGGCGCCCAGCGGTCTCAAGATCCTGATGCTCGAGCGCGGCGGCTACGTGCCGCGCGAGCAGGACAACTGGAGCACCCGGGCGGTCAACGTCGACGGCAAGTACCAGACCCAGGAGAGCTGGCGCGACGGCGACGGCCGGCCGCTCCACCCGCACACCAACTACTGGGTCGGCGGCAACACCAAGTTCTACGGCGCGGCGCTCTTCCGCCTGCGCCGGGAGGACTTCGGCGAGCTCCGCCATCACGGCGGCATCTCGCCCGCCTGGCCGATCGGCTACGACGATCTCGAGCCCTACTACACCGAGGCCGAGCGCATCTACCACGTCCACGGCGAGCGCGGCGCCGATCCGACCGAGCCGCCGGCCAGCGCACCCTACCCCCATCCGGCGGTCAGCCACGAGCCGCGCATCCAGAAGCTCCACGACGACCTCGAGCGCCTCGGCCACCGGCCCTTCCACGTGCCGCTCGGAATCATGCTCGACGAGGCCGATTCGCGGCGCAGCCCCTGCATCCGCTGCGCCACCTGCGACGGCCACCCCTGCCTGCTGCAGGCCAAAGCGGACTCCCAGGTCTGCTGCGTCGACCCGGCGCTCGAGCATCCGAACGTCGAGCTGCTGACCGGCGCGCACGTCATCCGCCTGGAGACCAGCCCCTCCGGGCGCGAGGTCACCGGAGTCGTGGTCGAGCGGGACGGCGCCGTCGACACCTATCGCGCCGGCATCGTCGTGGTCGCCTGCGGGGCGATCAACTCGGCCGCGCTGCTGCTGCGTTCGGCGAGCGACAAGCACCCGCGCGGACTCGCCAACGGCTCGGACGTCGTCGGTCGCTACTACATGGGGCACGTCAACTCGGTGGTGCTGGCGATCTCGCGCGACGAGAACCGGTCGGTGTTCCAGAAGACGCTGGCCCTGAACGACTTCTACTTCGGCGCGCCCGACTGGGACTATCCGATGGGCCACATCTCGTTCGTCGGCAAGCTCGACGCGACCACCCTGTCGGCCGGAGCGCCGAAGCTCACCCCCGGCTGGACCCTCGACAAGATGGCCAGCCACTCGCTCGACTTCTGGCTGACCTCGGAGGATCTGCCCGATCCGGAGAACCGGGTCACGCTCGACGCCTACGGCGCCATCACCCTGCGCTACACGCCCAACAACGTCGAGGCCCACGAGCGACTGACGGCAAAGCTCAAGGCCCTGGTCCGGCGAGCGGGCTGCGACGACCACCTGATCCCCCTCCAGCTCTTCCTCGGTCAACGCATCCCGCTCGCCGGCGTGGCGCACCAGAACGGCACCGTTCGCTTCGGCGCCGACGCCGCGGCCTCGGCCCTCGATCCCTTCTGCCGCGCGCACGAGGTGGACAACCTGTACGTGGTGGACGGCAGCTTCTTCCCTTCGAGCGCGGCGGTCAACCCGGCGCTGACCATCATGGCCAACGCCCTGCGGGTCGCCGATCACCTGCTCGAGCGGCTCGCGCGGACGGCGGTCGCGGACGAGAGGGTGCTCACCCGTGCGTAGATTCGGCGCCCGGCTCCTGCTCCTGTGGCTGGCGCTGGCGGCGGCGGCCGCCGCCGAGCCGCTGACCACGGGCGTCGCCGCGATCGGTTTCACGGTCGCCGACGCCGACCGGTCGGCGGACTTCTATTCGCGGGTCCTCGACTTCGAGCGGCTCGACGAGCGCGAGGCGTGGGGGAGCGCCTACGACCGCCTCCAGGGCGTCTTCGGAGTCCGGATGCGCGTGGTTCGCATGCGCCTCGGCGACGAGGTCATCGAGCTGACCGAGTACCTGACACCGCGCGGGCGCGCAGTGCCCGCCGACTCGCGCAGCAACGACCTCTGGTTCCAGCACATCGCGATCGTCGTCCGCGACATGGAGGCCGGCTACCGGCGGCTGCGCGCGGCTGGCGTCGAGCAGATCTCCAACGCGCCGCAGCGGCTGCCCGACTGGAACCCGAACGCCGGCGGCATCGAGGCCTACTACTTCCGCGATCCCGACGGCCATGCCCTGGAGCTGATCCACTTTCCGCCCGGCAAGGGCGACGAGCGCTGGCAGCAGCCGACCGGACGGCTCTTCCTGGGCATCGACCACACCGCGATCGCGGTCGCGGACACCGAGCGCAGCCGGCGCTTCTACCGCGACCTGCTCGGCTTCGAGCTGGCCGGCGAGAGCGAGAACTGGGGCGACGAGCAGGAGCACCTCAACAGCGTCTTCGGCGCGCGCCTGCGAATCAGCGGCCTGCGGCCGCCGGCCGGCCCGGCGATCGAGCTGCTCGAGTACCTGGCGCCCCGCACCGGGCGGCCGGCCCCCTGGGACCTCGAGGCCAACGACCTGGCGCACTGGCAGACGACGCTGCGGGTGCGCGAGCTCGACGCGGCGGCCCGGGCGGTCCGGCAGGGCGCGGGCCGCTGGGTGTCGCCCGGCCCGGTGGAGCTCGAGGACGCGGCGCTGGGGTTCGAGCGCGGCATGCTGGTGCGCGATCCGGACGGTCACGGCCTGAGGCTGATCGATGACTGACCGTAGACGCCGGGAGCGCCCGGCGGAGGGCCGATGAGCGTCGCCTGGGCCGGGTGGCTGCTCGGCCTGCTCGGCGTCTACCTGGGGATCGGGCTGGCCTTCGCGGCGCCGTTCGTCGCCGTCGGAGTCGGCCGCATCGATCCGGCGGCGCGCGGCGCCAAGATCGGCTTCCGGCTCCTCATCCTGCCCGGCTCGGCGCTGCTCTGGCCGCTGCTCTTGAAGCGCTGGCTCGCCGGGCCCTGGCAGCCGCCCGCGGAGCGCAACCCGCACCGGGAGGCCGCCGCCCGATGATCTCCCCCTTGCGCGCCCGGCACCGGCGCACGGTGATCTTTCTCGCCCTGGTCCTGCCCCTGCTCGTGCTGGTCGCGCTCTCCGCGCGGCGCCCGGTGGCGCCGGTGGCGGAGCTCCCCCTTGCCAGCTCGATCGAGGAGGCGGCGCGGTGACCGTCGGCTACAAGGCGATCGGCTGGAACCGGCAGAAGCGGCTCTACGATCTCGCCGTCGCCGGCGGCCTGGCGCTCTATCTGCTGGCCTTCGTGGCGTTCGGGCTGGCGCTCCATCCGCGAATCACGGTCGAGACGCTGCTCATCCGGGCCTTCGGAACCGCGGCCCTGCTGCTGCTGCACGTGGTCCTGGCGATCGGGCCGCTCTGCCGGCTCGACCGCCGCTTCCTGCCCCTGCTCTACAACCGGCGCCATCTCGGGGTGACCATGTTCCTGACCGCGCTCGCCCACGGCGGGCTGTCGATCTTCCAGTTTCACGCCTTGGGCGACCTCAATCCGCTGGTCAGCGTCCTCGTTTCGAACAGCCGCTGGAGCAGCCTCTCCCAGTTTCCGTTCGAGGCGCTCGGGCTGGCGGCGCTCGTCGTCCTCTTCCTGATGGCGGCCACCAGCCACGATTTCTGGCTCGCCAACCTGACGGCGCCGGTCTGGAAGCGGCTCCACATGGCGGTCTACTGGGCCTACGGCCTGATCGTGCTGCACGTGGCGCTCGGCGTGCTCCAGGCCGAGACCAGCCCGCTGCTCGCCGGGGCGCTGCTCGCGGGCCTGGTCGTGGTCCTCGGCCTGCACGTCGTCGCCGCGTGGCGGGAGCGCGCGGGCGACCGGCCACCGGTGGCCGACGCCACCGACGGCTTCATCGAGTTCTGCTCCCTGGC
>JBFGLX010000341.1:0-3702 GCA_041575955.1 Thermoanaerobaculia bacterium | reverse complement strand
TCGGCCATGTGGGTGAACTTGTACTGGCTGGCCACGTCGCCGACCGCGAAGATCCGCTTGTTCGAGGTTCGCAGGCGGTCGTCGACCGTGACGCCCTGCTTGGTGAACTCGACGCCCGCAACCTCGAGGCCGATGCCGTCGACGTTGGGCGCGCGGCCGATCGCGACCAGCAGCTCGTCGACCGGGGTCTCGAGGCGCTCGCCGTCCTTCTCGAAGCGCACGATCTTGACCCCGCCGTCGACCGCCACCTCGTTCACCTGGACGCCGCAGCGCAGATCGACGCCGTCCCGGATCAGCGCCTGCTGCACGATCTCCGCCGCGTCGCGGTCCTCCCGGGGGAGCACGTGCGGCGCCATGTCGAACAGCGACACGCGGCTGCCGAAGCGCGCGAAGGTCTGGGCCAGCTCGCAGCCGATCGGACCGCCGCCGATCACCCCCAGGCGCTCGGGCAGCTCGGTGAGCGTGAAGACGGTCTCGTTGGTCAGGTAGCAGCCCTCCTCGCAGCCGGCGATCGGCGGCACGAAGGGCCGGGCGCCGGTGGCGATGATCGCCCGGCGGAAGATCAGGCGGCGGCCGCCCACCTCGACCGCGTCGGAGGCCACGAAGCGGCCCTCGCCGATAAAGACGTCGACCCCCAGATCGCGGAACCGCCGGGCGCTGTCGTGGCGGCTGATCGACGCCCGGAGCTCGCGCATCCGCTCCATCACCCGGCTGAAATCGCCGCCGCCGGTGACCTCGGGCGCGCCGAACCGCTCGCTCCCGGTGCGGGCGTCGTGCCAGGCGCGCGCCGCTCGGATCAGAGCCTTGGACGGCACGCAGCCGTAGTTCAGGCAATCGCCGCCGAGCAGGCGGCGCTCGATCAGCGCGACCCGCGCTCCGAGTCCGGCGGCCCCAGCCGCACTCACCAGCCCGGCGGTGCCCGCGCCGATCACCACCAGGTGGTAGCGATCGGCCGGCTCGGGGTTCTGCCAGTCGACCGGATGGACGTTGTCCGCCAGCTTCCGGTTGTGCCGGTCGAGCGGCTCGAGCAGGGCCGCGATCTCCTCGTCCAGGCCGTGGGGCTCGAGACTCTCACTCATCTTCGACCTCCTTGAGGGCGCGCCTGGCGATGCGGGTGATGATCGTGGTGACGACGACGGTGGCGACCAGTCCGACGCCGAGCAGCGCCCAGTCCGCCCACCCCTTGTCGGGCTGGTTGCCGCCGGCGACCGCCGCCAGGCTGCCGAGCGCCTTGCCGTAGTAGACGTACAGGAAGGTGCCGGGCAGCATCCCTATGCAGGCGATCAGGTAGTCGACGAAGCGCACCCGGGTGAGGCCCAGCCCGTAGTTGAGCAGGCTGTACGGGAAGACCGGCGACAGCCGTAGCAGGAAGACGATCTTGCGCCCCTGCCTGCCGACCGCGCCGTCGATGGAGCGGAATCTCGGGTGGCCCTCGAGGCGCCGCTCGATGGCGCCGCGTGCCAGGTAGCGGGCGATGAGAAACGCTCCCGAGGCGCCGATCGCGGAGCCGAAGAAGACCAGCAGGGTACCCTTGCCGAGGCCGAAGATCGCGCCGGCGGCGAGCGTCAGGAGCGAGCCGGGCACGAAGGCGACGGTCGCCACGGCGTAGCCGGCGATGAAGACCAGCGGCCCCCAGATTCCGAGTCCGTCGACCCACCCGGCGAACCGTGGCACGTAGCCCCCGAGCTCCTTGCCTGCCCAGACGAGCGCCGCCAGGGCGGCGGCGGCGAAAAAGAACTTGAGGACCGTCCGGGTTCGGCTCGCGGTGGCCGCCGGCGCGCTGGCGCCGCCGGCTGCGGTGGGAAGTGTCGGCATGGTTCGCTCTCCTCGCTCGGGGCAATGGACCGGGCGTCGCGCGCGGCGCGCTCGCCCGCCGCCGCCACGCGGCGACCGTCTTGAATGGGTGAGCGGGCGGCCGCGCTCCTTACGCGGCGACCCACATGGCGCCGGCCAGGAGAATCCCGCTCATGCCGATGAAGGTCCCTGCGACCGCGGCCAGGTTGCCCCAGATCGTGCCGTGCTTGGCGGTCTTGCCGAGGATCAGGAGGCTGCTCGAGACGATCAGGATCTGGATGCCGGCGACGGCGAGCGTGAAGGGGCCGGAGGGCGCCTGGCCGGCCGCGCCTCCGAGCGCGATCGAGGCGTTGGCGACGGCCACGACGAGGCCGAGCAGGGCGGTGGCCATGGCGGCCAGGTCCCACGCCGTCGGCTTCGGGAGGTCCAGCATGGCGCGAATGGTAGCACAGCGGAGCGGGGGAGACGGCGCCCGTCCAGCTGCGACGAAAAAAGTGCCCCAATTGCAGAAATCGACGAACAATTTTTCAAAAATGTCTTGCAATTCCGAGATTCGTCTACTAGGTTCCTGCAGACATGACCGAAAGGAGAGATCACTTTGCTGACCGCTGCTGAAATCCTCAAGACCGTGGAAGCCGAGCAGGTACGCTTCATGAGGCTCCAGTTCACCGACCTGATGGGAGCCCTGAAGAACGTCGAGGTGCCGAGGAGCCAGTTCGAGAAGGCCCTCGACGGCCAGATTCTCTTCGACGGCTCTTCGATCGAGGGTTTCGTGCGCATCGAGGAATCCGACATGCTGCTGGTTCCCGATCTCGAGACCTT
Organism: Thermoanaerobaculia bacterium; assembly: GCA_041575955.1. Taxonomy (GTDB): domain Bacteria; phylum Acidobacteriota; class Thermoanaerobaculia; order Multivoradales; family JAHEKO01; genus JAHEKO01. The sequence goes on along the minus strand of JBFGLX010000341.1, from coordinate 1,086 downwards.
CACGGTCAACCCCTGGACCAGCCCGGACGGCAGCCGGGTGGCGCGCCTGATCTGCGACGTCCACCGACCGGACGGCGCGCCGTTCGAAGGCTGTCCGCGCCTCTGCCTCAAGCGCCAGATGGAGAAGGCCGAGGCGCTCGGCTACACCGCGGTCTTCGGGCCGGAGCCGGAGTTCTTCCTCTTCCAGCGCGACGCCCAGGGGGTGCCGCTGATCGAGACCCATGACGTCGGCGGCTACTTCGACCTGACGCCGGTCGATCTCGGCGAGGAGTGCCGACGCGACATCGTCGTGGTGCTCGAAGCGATGGGCTTCGAGGTCGAGGCGGCCCATCACGAGGTCGCGCCCGGCCAGCACGAGATCGACTTCAAGTACTCGGACGCCATCCACTGCGCAGACTACGTGGCAACCTTCAAGTTCGTGGTCAAGAAGGTGGCGCTCGACCACGGCCTGCACGCGAGCTTCATGCCCAAGCCGATCGCCGGCGTCAACGGCTCGGGCATGCACTGCCACCAGAGCCTGTTGACCCGCGACGGCGACAACGCCTTCTACGACCCGGACGCCGAGTGGCAGCTCTCGAGCACCGCGCTGTCCTACATCGGCGGCATCCTCCGGCACGCCAAGGCGCTGGTCGCGCTCACCAACCCGCTGGTCAACTCCTACAAGCGGCTGGTACCGGGCTTCGAGGCGCCGACCAACATCGCCTGGTCGGAAAAGAACCGGTCGCCGCTCGTGCGGGTGCCGGCCAAGCGCGGCATGTCCACCCGCTGCGAGGTGCGGATGCCGGACCCGGCGTGCAATCCCTACCTGGCGATCGCCGCGATGATCGCCGCGGGCCTCGACGGCATCGAGCAGCAGCTCGACCCCGGGCCGCCGGTCAACAAGAACATCTTCTCGATGAGCCAGCGCGAGAAGCGCCGCCTCAAGATCGACGAGCTGCCCGGCGACCTCAACGAAGCCCTCAAGTTCCTGGCCAAGGACAAGGTGCTGATCGAGGCGATGGGGGATCACATCTACCAGCACTTCCACCACGCCAAGCTGGTCGAGTGGGCGGACTACATCTCGGTCGTCCACGAATGGGAGCGCGA
>JBFGLX010000340.1:0-3704 GCA_041575955.1 Thermoanaerobaculia bacterium | reverse complement strand
CGGTTCACGGGCTCGATCATGTCGATGAAGTCGACCACGATGATGCCGGAGAGGTCGCGCAGGCGGATCTGGCGGACGATCTCCCGGACCGCCTCGAGATTGGTCGCCAGCACCGTCTCCTCGAGGCTCGTCTTGCCGACGAAGCGGCCGGTGTTGACGTCGATGGCCACCAGCGCCTCGGTCTGGTTGATGACGATGTAGCCGCCCGACTTGAGCCACACGCGGCTCTTGAGCGCGGCCTCGATCTCCGACTCGACGCCGAAGCGCTCGAACAGCCGGCCGCGCTCCTCGGTCAGCTCGATGCGGCCGGCGAGCTCGGGCTCGACCTCGCGCGCGAACGCCAACGCCCGGTCGTAGGTGTACTCGTCGTCGATCAGCACCTGGTCGAACTGCCGGTCGAGGCGGTCGCGAATCACCCGCAGCGCCAGGTCGTGATCCTGATGCAGCAGGGTCGGCGAGCTCGACTTGCCGGCCCGCTGTTCGATCGCCGCCCACAGCCCGGTCAGGTAGGCGATGTCGCTGCGAAAGTCCTCGGCGTTCTTGCCCTCGCCGGCGGTGCGCACGATCAGTCCGGTGCCGTCGCTGCGCAGGCTCTCGAGCACGGCACGCAGACGGTCGCGCTCCTCGGGATCGCGAATCCGGCGCGACACGCCCAGGCTGGGCACGGTCGGCAGCAAGACTACGTAGCGGCCGGGCAGGGTGATCTCGGTGCTGATGCGCGCCCCCTTGTTGGGCAGGGGCGCCTTGACCGTCTGCACGATCAGCTCCTGGCCGGGCTCGAGCAGCTCCTCGATCGGCCGGATCTCCTGGGGCGGGAACTCGCCGGTCTGGGGATCGGCCTCGGAGAGCTCGTCGAGATTGGCCAGCGTGTCGCGCACGTCGCCCGCGAAGAGGAAGGCGTCGCGCCGCAAACCGATGTCGACGAACGCCGCCTGCATTCCAGGCAGGATCCGCGACACGCGCCCCTGGTAGACGTTGCCGACCACTCCACGGTCCGCGTGGTGCTCGAGATAGATCTCGCTCGGCCGGCCCTCCTCCAGCACGGCCACCCGCGTCTGGTGGACATCACTCTCGACCAGGAGTTTCATCGTCGTCGCGTCCTATCGATTCACGTAGCGGCGGAAGTCGATGCCCAGGATCACGCCGGTGGCGAAGAAGTTGGCGAGCATGAACGAGCCGCCGTAAGAGAGGAACGGCAGGGGAATGCCGGTGATCGGCAGCAGGCCGACCACCATCGCCGTGTTGTAGAGGACGTGGAAGGCGAACCCCGACAGCAGCCCGACCACCAGCAGCATCGCCTTGCGATCGCGCGAGCGCAGGGCCACGGTGACGCCGTTGCGCACGTAGAGCGCGTAGAGCAGCAGCACCGCCGCGACGCCCAGAAAGCCCCACTCCTCGGCCAGCACGGCGAAGATGAAGTCGGTGTGGCGCGCCGGCAGGAAGCGCAGCTGACTCTGCGTGCCCTGCATGTAGCCGCGGCCGGTCAGCTGGCCGGAGCCGACCGCGATCTTGCTCTGGCGCAGCTGGTAGCCCGCCCCGAGCGGCTCGCTCTGGGGCGAGACGAAGGTCTTCACCCGCTGGCGCTGATAGTCGAGCATGACGAAGTTCCAGATGCCGGCGCCGACGACGACCGCGACCAGCGAGCCGGCGAGCAGCAGCCGCCAGCGCACGCCGGCGACGAGCAGCATGCCGACGACCGGCGGCAGCAGCATCACCGCGCCGCCCAGGTCGGGCTCGAGGGCGACCAGCACCATCGGCACGAGCACCACCACCAGCGCGACGCTGATCTGAGCCAGGGTCAGGTGGCGGCGGTTGATTCCGGCGAGGTAGCGGGCCAGCAGCAAGATGACCGCGGTCTTGGCGACGTCGGAGGGCTGGATCTGCGCCGAGCCCACCCCCAGCCAACTGCGCGCGCCGCCCGCCGCGCGCCCCACGAACAGCACCAGCACCAGCAGGCCGACCGCGCCGAGATAGATCGGCACCGAGAACTTGGTCAGCACCTGGTAGTCGATGCTGAAGCCGAGCAGACACACCAGCAGTCCGAGCAGCACGCGCAGAGCCTGGCGCGGCAGGTAGTCGGTGTCCATCTCGGCGCTGGCGCTGTGCACGGTCAGCAGACCGGCCGCCGCCAGCAGCAGAGCCGTCACCAGCACCCCCCAGCGCACGTCCGCCAGGGTCCGGACGAACGTCCGGTCTTCAGGCAGGCTGGCGAATACCGCTATCGGAGAAGTGTCTCTCATACAGCATCCTGGCCAGCGGCGCGGCCGCCTGCGAGCCCTTGCCGCCGTGCTCGACGAAGACCACCACCACCAGCTCGGGGCGATCGGTCGGAGCGAAGGCCGCGAACCAGGCGTGGTCGCGGTGCTCCAACTTGAGGTCCTTGCTGTCGATCCAGCTCTTCTGCTCCACCACCTGCACCGTGCCGGTCTTGCCCGCCACCGAGGCGCCGGCGACCCGGGCGTTGGCGCCCGTCCCGCGCTCGTTGACCACCGCCCACAGCGCCTCGCGGACGAACGCCAGGGCGCCGGTGTCCAGCGTCAGCCGCTCGGGGGGAGCGACCGGGGCGTTGCGGTCCAGGCGCGGCGTCACCCGCAGGCCGCCGTTGGCCACGATCGCCATCATCGACGCGATCTGCAGCGGCGTCGTCAGCAGCGGCCCCTGGCCGATCGCGACCGAGATCGTCTCGCCGGGGTACCACGAGGAGCCGCGCACCCGCAGGCTCCACTCCGGATCGGGCACCAGGCCTCGCTTCTCGCCGAGAATCTCGATCCCGGTGGGAGACCCGAGCCCGAACAGCCGGGCGTAGTGGGCGATGCGCGAGATCCCCAGCTTCTGTCCGAGGTGGTAGAAGTAGACGTCGCACGACTCCTTGATCGCTTCGCGCAGCCGCATCCAGCCGTGGCCGACGCGCTTCCAGCAGCGGAAGCTCCGGTTGTAGATCCGCGTCGAGCCGCTGCAGTAGACGCTGTCGGAGCCGTTGACCACGCCCTCGCTGAGGCCGGCCGTCGCTACCACGATCTTGAACAGCGAGCCGGGCGAGTGGGTGTTCTGGAGCGCGCGGTTCTGGAGCGGATTGTGAGGCGCCTCGATCAGCGCCTGCCACTCGCCGCGGTCGAGGCGCCGGGCGAACCGGTTGGGGTTGTAGGACGGCGCCGAGACCATCACCAGGATGTCGCCGGTGCGCGGATCGAGCGCCACCGCCGCGCCGACGCGATCTTCGAAGTACCGGGCAGCTTCCTGCTGGAGCTCGAGATCGAGCGTCAGCTCCAGATCGGCGCCGTTGTGCGCCGCCGTGTTGCGGTAGTCGTCGCGCGGCCGCCCGCGGCTGTCGACCACCACGACCCGCTCGCCATCCAGGCCCCGCAGCCGCCCCTCGAAGGCGCGCTCGACCCCCCTCCTGCCGGCCAGATCGCCGGGCTCGTAGCCCGAGTCTGCGGCCTCGAGGTCCTCCCGGGTCACCTCCCCCAGGTAGCCGAGCACGTGGGCGGTCAAGGGACCGTGACGGTAGACGCGCAGGTGACCAACCTCGATGTCGAACTCGGGGTGCTCGAGGCGCTCCGCCAGGAACCGAGTCACCTGCGACAGCGACAGGCTCTCGGCAATCAGGATCGGAGAAAAGAGCGACGAATCGCCGTAGCGCGCCATCGTCTGTTCGAGCTCCGCTCGCGACCGGTCCAGGATGCCGGCGGCGAAGTCGAGGCTGT